>NZ_FOBE01000054.1:0-11899 GCF_900109475.1 Butyrivibrio sp. ob235 | reverse complement strand
CAAGAAGCGTCACCGAAACCGCCAGTATAATCACATAATACGAAATACCAACATTCCCGCTATCAGAAACTACAACGCCCTTTTCATTGATGGTTGGATCTGTAACAAAATTGATAAAATCATACACAGCGTGAGCAATCATTCCCGGGATTACCGATCCGGTCCTCAGATATATTCCGGCGAGAACAAAACCGCCACAGGTTGCCATGAATGCCTGTATCAGAGTCATGACAGGATCTGCTCCTACGAATATATTTGTCAAATGGAGCGGTCCGAAGATGACAGATGAGATAATTACTGCTGCCACTGCCCTATTCTTCACCTTCAGATATCTCATTCCTATAGGAATAAGCATCGCTCTGAAAATGGTCTCCTCACTAATACCAGCCATTAGTGCCAGGCACACGAAAGAAACTGATGGTTTGAAAGCAAGTCCACTATATACAGCATTTATGATTATGCATCCGATAATAAGGATTGTCATCGCAGAGGATACCATAAGTATCTCTTTTACCGGAACATGAGCCTTAAACACGCCATCAAATTCAGGCGAAAACCACTTATTATAAACGATCAGAAGAACCAGGGACAGAGCGGAGACAATAAGTGCGCTTACTACTCCCTGTGGCTGGCCGCTCAATTGAGTTAATAAACCCAGCGGAACTGTCAGTATCATTGCGATTACAGCATTTTTTTCACATAATGAATGTTTCCTTACTTTTTTGTTTTCCATAACCAATTCTCCTTACCAAACGCTAATTCTATCTTCAGAAGCAAGATACATTCCGTCTCCTTCCTTAACGTCAAAGGCCTCATAAAACTCATCAAACTGCTGTACAACTACATTAACTCTCAGATAATACAGCGGGTGAGGGTTCTGGGTAAGTTGTGAATAGTCTGCTTCATAAGTGCAGATTTCTTTCCACATATTTGCGTAGCTTTCAAAAAACAGTTTGTAATTGAAATCTTCCTCCTTTGAAGCAAGGAGCAACATTGCCTTAAGCCCTGCTATATCCGCAACTGCCTCTCCCTGAACAATGCTGCCGTTTACTTTTTCATTTCCAAATGCGGTTATTCCGTTATAATAATCAATCAGCTTTTGTGCTTTTTTCTGAAATGCCGCGGTATCATCTTCGGTCCACCAATTATTATAGTTCCCGTCCTTATCAAACTGAGAACCACTTGGATCAAATGCATGACTAATCTCATGGGCAATAATAGTTCCAACTGAGGCATAAAGCTGCTCCTTTGACATATCTTCCCTGTAGAAATCACCATCAAGGATTCCAAGCAAAATATTTATTGAATTGTTTGTGGCATTGTAAAAAGCATTTGTTTTAAGTGTTGAGTTATCCCATAAATTTCTGTTTACTTCACCTCCGGTATTAGCAGCATTAAGCTTGTAATAGTAATCCTCCACAGCCATACTGGCTTCAAAATATGAAAGATTGTTAAGATCAAGATCGCTCAGGTCCTGATATTCTTTTGGCTCAATAACATTAATCCCGATGGCATCAAGCTTATCCATGGCATACTGCCTTGTTTCATCAGATAGCCATTCTTCATTTGAAAGCATCTCTCTGTAAATCGCACAAGTCTCTTTGCATATTTCCGTGATAGTATTCTTTGTTTCTGTGCAATCATACTTTTGTATATATATTTTTCCGATAGATTCAGGCAGGGACTGAAGTACACAGCGATATGCATATTGTTTATCAGCAAGTACACCTGCCACACCTTCTATTTTATTCGTCGCAGAAATGCTGGCATCAAAAGCCTGCTTGTCAAGATATTCCGCGCATTTAATAACTCCATGAACTATTAAGTATGCTTTGATATTCTCTGCATTTTCATCTGTATATAGCTCAGATATCTTTTTAATATTTTCCGGTAACATGCACCAAATTTTCTTTGTGCTGCCAAAGCCCCTTACTTTAATGAATTCTTCCATAGGAAAATTTGGTGTAAGACTATAAAGCTCTTCCGGATCATAGTAATTGAGTATCGTTTCATATATATCTGGTTGCTGAAGTTCAGCATTTGTTAAGATAGAATCTGCAAGTGCAGTTTCATATGCAATAGCATTATCATAAAGCGCATCAGCTTCTTCCCTGGAATACCCCATTCTTACATATATTTCTGAAAAAAGTTTCCTGTATTCCGTATCTGCTATTTCTCCTACTACACTTTTGTTTTTGTATTCAGCAGAATCATCTAAAATAAGGTCACCAAAATTAAGTGCCGTTACATACTTTGTAGAATCAATAAGATCAGCAGTGTTGACTATTTCAAAAATAGAAGGTAAAAATACAGACCTGTTGGGGTCGCAAAGATATTCTGAAATATCCCTGGTACCGGACAGGGCTTCAATCTCTTTCACAATGACTTCAAGAGGAGCAAGCGCTTCTTCATTCCTCTCATCCCAGTTAAGAAATCCCTGATATACAGCTCTGACCAATTCAGCATCGTGCCCTGTCAGAGTGTCATCATCCAAAGCTGCAATGGCTTTTTCCTCTACAATTTCGCCTATTTTCGTAAAAGAACTATATCTGCTGTATCCTTCAGGAATATCATGGCTAATTATCCAGTCATAATTAATTGCCACGTTAAAATCATCTTTTTCAGATAGCTTTCCGGTATTTATTACATTATCCTTAAGATTGGAATCTATCCATGGGTCACCGCCATTTATAACATATGCTCCGCCATCCGATTCTTCGGCTGTTTCTTCGGCTGTTTCTTCGGATGTTTCTTGCACAGTTTCTTCAACTGGTAACTCATCACCTTCTTCAGTATAAGGCTCATCTGATGTGCTTACATCTGCAGCAGAATCATCCTGCGATTTTTCATCAGAAATGGTGTCCGGAGTTTTTTCCCCACAGCCTGCAAGAAACATACTTCCAATCAGCAATATAACCAATATCTTCTTTGCCATCATAATCTCTCCTTACCATTCTCGTCTGATCTTTTCAAAATCAATAGTCTTACCGACTTTCTTCCACACAATAAACGTCAGAACTGCATTTATTGCAGCAACTATAAAGTATGTGATAAGGATTCTCACGCCATCTTCACCGGTATTAATATACGATGAACCCGAATCTCCAACCGGAACAAACAGGCCTTCTGTATAACCTGCAAAAAAATCAAACAGTCCGTGAGCCAGGCCGCAGGCCCAGATATTTCTTGTCTTCCAATACAGTATAAGGAGGGCCAGACCAAAAACGCCTGATTCCAGTGTTTTGGCGACCGCCTGTCCCCATGCAACAGGCGATGAGGGATCAAATCCCAAAACATGTGCAGCTCCGAATACCAGTGAGGAAACCACTGCACTCAGAACAAAGACATATTTCTTTTCCCTGAACTTATATATAATCGCATCGTTTATAACTGCCCTGAAAGCCAGTTCCTCAAAAAGTCCCACAGAAATAAACATAAGAAATATAATGATAAATCCCAATATCGGATTTTCCTTCAGGGGTACCTTTTCTTCTATATTCGAAATCAGCAGTACAGAGCCCATGATAAGGGACATCAATAAAAATCCAATGGCGTTCTTGATGACATATCCTGTAGAAACATAGCAGGAGGCAAGCGTCTTATCTCCGGATATCTGGTACAGGAAAAAGCACGACGCTCCGCAGAGCAAAGTCCTCACTATAAAAAACTGGAAATTTGTCTCTGTAGGTACCGTATTGAAACACACAACCACGTATACTATGCAGAGCGCAGCAGTTATCAGTGGCGATTTTTTCATAAATTCAATATATTTTTTAAGCATTGGTATTCTCCTGCTCTGTACTGTTTTCAGCAATGAAGGAAAGCGCTACAAGGTTTGCGGCATTTTTCTTAAGTCGTCTGAATATGTAGAACTGGAAAAAGAATATCGGAATTACCGCAATTAACACCATACCAGCACCAATATATGTTGTTCTTTGTATTTCCGCTGTCATAGTCTCTACATTATCCCCGGCATGTATGAGCATGTTTGCACCAAAAAAATCAAAAACAGTATGCCAAACCACAGGGACAAAAAAAGCAAGAAGATATTCTTTTAATACAGACCCTCTGCCTGTTACTTTGTTATATCTGGCAAGTCCAAGATGTCTTCCCATGGCAAGCCCCAGCATCATATGCACTGTTATACCCGGCAACCTCATCAAGAGAACAGGAAGACTGACACTATATACAAAGTCTTCTATAAGAATAAACCCGAATCCGACAGCACCTGCTATCAGCATATATTCATATACATTTCTAATTTTTTTCCTATAGATGCATAATACAATAAGCGTAATGATAAGTTTTGCCAATTCTTCATTCAGCGCTGCAGAAAAAAGCGCATGATTGAAACTGGCAAGTAATAGAGGTCCATCTGTAGGTACAAATCCGGTTACAGCCCTGAATGTAAGTCCGATTATCAGGAAAAAGACGAATGAAAGCGGCACTGATAATAGTCCAAGTAATACCGGCAATAATGCCTGTCCTCTTGAAATTCTGTAATCTCCTTCCCAGGCAATCATATTCTTATAAAGAATCCCCACAATAATCAAACTTAGAACAAAACTGATAATCGATGTCATATTTTTCTCCTTTCTTTGTTGGTTGCTATAACTTAATACAAATTATGGATATACTCAGTCAGAGCTTTTCTGCCAAAATAATGCTCCGGCTGATGGATCACCAGATCAAAAGCCTGTCTTCAGGAGCAAGGTACATATTATCGCCTTCTCTTACATCGTAGGTTTCATAAAACTCTTCAAACTGTTGAACAGGGACATTTGTTCTTAGATAGTCTCTTGGATGCTCATCCTGTAAAAGGTTAGTTAATTCAGAACTGTAAATAGCAAGATTAGCATTAATCTGAGCATACTTTGTAAAAAATTTATCATAATTAAATCCATCTACTTTTGAAGCCATCCTAAGAGCACATTGAAGTCCGGTTATATCAGCCACCATTTCGGTATCAATATTCGTACCGATGCAATTGTAATCTCCAAAGACAACTATACTATCAAGGTAATCATCCAGCTTTTTTACACGTCTCATAAATTCTGCCTTATCATCTTCTGTCCACCAGTCTTTATATTTTCCTTCAGCATCAAACTGTGATCCATAGTTATCAAAAGCATGTGACACTTCATGTCCCACCCAGAATGCTCCAATTGAGGCGTACATCTCTTCCACGTCCATATCACTTGAATAGAAAGGTTCTCCCATCATTCCTATGATCATGTTAATAGTGTTGGCAGACGGATCATACCCGGCATTGCAGGTTAAAATATTAAAGCCTTCTGCCCACATGTCCTTATCAAGGTTTTGGCCTAAACAACTCATATCATGCTTTGTCTCAGCCATCCAGATGCGCCTGGTAGCTTCAATAAGTGAACAATCAGAAATATCAATATCGGAAGTGTCTCTGAATTTATCCGGGTAAGCGGCATGAATGGCTATCTTATCCAGTTTTTCAATGGCTTTTTTCTTAACTTCATCCGAAGCCCAGCTATTCTCATTAAGCAGCTCTCTATAAGTATCGATAACCTGCTGACACAAATCTTCCATTCTCTTTTTGTCTTCTTCAGATCCGTACTTTGCAATGTATACTTTCTGCATTGATACCGGAAGTAAATCTGTGACAATATTATAAGCGTTCTCTTTATCGGATAATGTCCCACTTGTACCAAGATACTTGGCATTCAACTCATTTGTTTTATCGTAAGTTTCTTTATCGAGGTATTTTGCATACTTTGAAAAATAATTGAATAGCAAGATTCCCTTGATGCCATCCAAATTGTCATCTGTGTACACCTCATCAAGAGTTTTAAAATAATCAGGAGTAGTAACAAGATATATGCCATCATATTTATATCCGACCGCCTCAATAATGGCTGCTATAGGAAGCTTCACAGAAAGTGCAGCCAGTTCCTCAAAGCTCATCTCATTGTTTACCTTATCCAGATATCCTTCACCTTTCTTCTCCATTGTGGTATATATTGATCCTGAAAGCTTTCCTTCCAATTCAATCGCTGCATCAAAATACTTAACAGCATCCTCCGATGACATTCCCAGTTTCCCCGACATAAACGAAAACAATTCTTTTCCCGAATTATAATAAATATCTCCAATTTCTGTCCTATTAGAATACTCAGCAGAATCTTTCAGAATAAGCGTCGGTGTATCCACGCAAAGCAGGTATTTACTCGGATCATTAAGGCCGCTTCTTACAGCATATGCCATAAAATTGTAATACTCAAAAGCCGTATCTTTGTCCGTGATAAGTCCGCTTATGTCTTCAACACTACTTGCTTCGAGAATTTTCTCATAGCCTTCTTTTATATCCGTATATCCGGCTTCATTTCTGGCATTCCAGTCTAAAAGCAGATTATTATATGTGCGGACTACTTCAGCATCATGGCCTTCTATGGTCTCATCTTTAAGCAGCTCCATGCACTGTTTTTTTATTTCAATTTCCCGCTCATGGTAATGAGACCATATCGTATATCCATCTGGGATATCATTCTCCAAAAGCCATCCTTTATTTACATAGAGATGAAAATCATCCTTAGGAGAAACCTCCATGTCAGGAGTAACATTCTCTTTTATGTCCGAGTTTATCCACGGATATCCTCCTGTCGTTACCGTCTCTTTTTCCTCTTCACCTGCCGGTGCGTCTGAATTTCCTTCACTGACGGACATATCTGTTTCTTCATTTTCAGTGCTTTCTTCCACCTCTGATATTGCTTGCGGCGCTTCATCAACAACCTCCAAAGGAGCCGCGTTATTACCACAGGCCATAATAGTCCCTACCATAGCCATACATATAATCAGAGATACCGCTCTCTTTTTCATGCTTGAAATTCCTTTCTTCTCCGCCAATAAAAATCAGAAATCCAGCTCTTTTTTCCTAAAGAGCAGATATGCCAGAATAATCGAAATAATACAGATTTTTGCAACGTGCCAAAGGAGTGTAAATATTGCTGTTCCACCAGTTAGAAGCAGATCTACTTTGGCACATGCAAGGGCATGTGAAAAAACGTGCCTGTCTATATGCCAGAATTTTATCACCGGAATCATATTCAGACCGCTCAGCAATGTATCTCCCGCAAAAAGAAGAAATGCATCCACCAAAGTGGCATAGGCAACATTCTTACTCCAGAATAGAATAATCATGGATATGGTTGCATAACCCAGGATAAGAAAAGCATTGGTCAATATCGTACTGTACAAAAAGCTGCTCTCTGACATGTTCATGTCTGCGCCCATTATCAGACCTGTTAAGGTGATAAAAAGGGCATAGATTCCATAAGAAATAAAGGTGATGATCACGCAGTTAATGAACTTGGCGATAAGGAGTCTTTTTCTTGAAATTCCTCTTCCAATAAGGCACTGCATGGAATTAGACGAAAACTCATCGGCGTAGACGCTCACATAAATAGCAATCCCTATAAAAAGATTCATTGTATTTATAGCAGTTCCCTGATTAGTGGCAAAAGTAAGGCCGCTTACGGTTCCATTTCTTTTTGCACCCAAGGTCCAGAAAAACGAAATTAACAGACATATTGCAAGCACGATCCAATATGACGGCTTTCTCAGGATTCTTTTTACATCTGCAAAAATTAGATTTTTCAAAAATCAAACTCCTTTCTCCGGAAGAAATAGGTAGTGATCGCCAGTGCAGCCAAGAGATAGCAGGCTGCCGGAAGAATCTGCCACGGGAAAGTTTCCATCTCTATTCCGGTATATGCCCAGTCCAAAAGGCCATCAAAGGTATAGTCATATAATGACAGTGTAGAAAAAAATTCTATCAGGTTAAACACAAGTCTAAACACAACCGTAAATGCCACACATGCGACTATCCCCAGAACCGTGGAGCCCGAAATATACATGATCATGGCAGAAAAGACAATGTAGCCAAAATGTCTAATCCACCTCAATATGATAAAAACAACAAGGTTCGTCTGTTGCTGCGAGCTTAATATAATTGCTGATTCTCCGTTTATTACTGCAAGGATTGCCACAATGATGACCAGGTACACGCAAAAAAGAACAATTGCCGCATCAAGAAGCTTGGCAACTATGAGCTTATCCCTTGTTATGCCATGACCAAGTATAGCCTGCATGGACTTTGAGGACAGCTCATGGGCAAAAACAGCATAGAAAGCGGGAAAAACTATAAAAAGAGCTATAGGCGCCCCGTTAAGCGACTTCTGCACACCTCTTACCAGTCCAATTGAGCCATCATTTACAACGCCTTCAAGCACCGTATATGAAATATAGATCAGCGCCAACAAAAGCCCTATATAAATAAGACCAACCCGAAAGATACGCTTCAAATCCGCTCTTAACAAATTTCTCATTCTGCAGATCCTCCAATGAGTTCAAAGTAATAATCTTCCAGAGTAACTTTCTCTTTTCCTTCTTTAAGAATATCAATACCATTCTCTGCAAGAATACTTTTAGCTCTTTCCAAATTTCCGGCTGAGACTGTAAGTTCCACTTCCGGGCGCTTTGCAGAAAGGTCCTCCTGTGTGATTTCTTTTGCTATAACGCCTTCATGTACTATACCGAAACGGTCCGCGGTATTTTCCAGTTCTCCCAGAATATGGCTTGAAACTATGACTGTCATGCCAAACTCATCTCTAAACCGCCGTATCATATGACGAATATCTGCTATTCCCTGAGGATCAAGACCGTTGGTCGGCTCATCCAGAATGAGAATATCCGGATTACCAAGGATTGCATTGCCTATTCCGAGACGCTGTTTCATTCCAAGGGAATAGCCCTTAGCTTTCTGCTTTTCCTTACCGTCTACAAGACCAACAACCTTTAGAACACGGTCCACTTCCTCCTTTAACGCTTTTCCCTTAAGCCCCTTAGCTGCTGCGTAGTATTCGAGGTTCGCCCTGCCGGAAAGATAACCATAGAAATTGGATCCGACAAAGAAGCCTACCTTTGATCTGTTTGCAAACAGCTCTTTTCGGTTCCGGGAACCGGCTATGGAAACATTGCCTGAAGTGTATTCTGACAGTCCCAGAATCATCTTAAAAATAGTGGTTTTACCTGCTCCGTTCTTGCCTACCAGGCCGTAGATATCTCCCTTATTCACCTGCATGGTGACACCTTTAAGTACGTCATGTTTACCATAGCTTTTGATTATGTTATCAAGCCTTATTGCTGCATTTGAAGTCTCTGATCCCATAGTTTGTCTCCTTCCTAACAGATATCACCAGACATTGACTCTTTTTTCCGGGCTTAAGTACATTCCATCTCCCGGCTTTATATCATAGGTTTCTATAAATTCATCAAATTGCTGAAGAACAATATTTACCCTGTGGAACGGAAGCGGATGCATGTCGCTTTTCATGGTATCAAGTTCATTTTCCTCAGTTGTCTGCTCCGCATATTGCCTTGCAAAGGCTCTGAAAAACTCATCATAATCAAAATCAGGTATTTCCCTTACCGCATAAAGTACTGATTTGACACCTCCCATATCAGCAATAGCCTCATCTTTTACGGCATTTCCATTTACCTTCTGCTGCCCCGGAATCGGCCTTGCCAGTGAGAAGTATCCTGCCAGCTTTGATGCTTTTTCATCCATCTTTGACCTGTCCTGTGGTGTCATCCAATCAATGGGGATTTTATCATCATCAAACTGGCGCCCGTAAAGATCAAACTTTGTTCCGTTTGAATCAAATCCATGGGTTATCTCATGGCCAATCGTAGTTCCTACGATGCCTGCAAACTGCTCAAGTGATGCATCTTCTCCAAAAGCAGCATCGCACATAGCCAGATATCCCGCCATTATATAGATGCCATTTTCGTTGCAATAGTACACACAATTGACTTCGGTAGTAGTTCTGGAAGCATCGTAAATATCCCATTTATATCTATCCCAATTTGAATCAGCGCTTTTAACTGCCATGTGAGTTTCTATCATCCGTCTGCCCTCAGCAGCAGCTTCTACAAGATTTCCTCCTTCTTCATAGGACTTTATGTCCGCAGCTGAATAATCGGCGATATTATCAGGCTTTACAAGATGCAAAGCCATATTTTGCAGCTTCCCCTTTGCAGCTGTCCTTGTTTCTTCTGTCATCCAGTCTTCTTCATCCAGTATTTGTGCATACGCCTTTATCAGTGCACTTGTAAATTCATTTATCTTAGCTATTTTTTCGTCATCTGTATAATATTTTTCCAGATACAAAGTATCCAGCAATGGTAAAAAGCCACAGATCTTAATGTCATTTCTAAAAAGGACACTATTCTGGCTATCTGAAATTCCCTCATAGTTATCAGCGCCGTTCATATACAGCTTAACCATCTTTTCATATGATTCGCGGTCGAGAAGGTATTTAACTGAATCAATGGTCTGTACAATGAGGAATGACTTGATATCTTCAAGGTTCTTTTCTGTATAGATCTTATGTAAGGACTGCAGATAGGAATAATCCACATAAAAGCTGTCACATTTCAAATAGCCTCTGCTATCCAATATCTGTAAAAGCGGATAATCCCCTTGTAAAGTCTTCAGCCCTTCCCTGGTGTTCTGAGCCTGTGTAAACATCTCCCCAACACCGAAGTTTTCGATATTACTGTTTCTTGCGATAAAAGTCTCTATACGGTAATTGCCTTTCAGGATAGCCTTGATCTCTTTTTCAGAAAAATCAAGCCTTCCAAGGAAATAGAAGATTACATCATCGTTTTTTTCTTTAGCTGCTAATGTATTGCTTGTATACTCCACATATGAGGAATTAGACCCCAGAGAGAGCTTTGGAGCCTGAAGCTTTAACGTGCTCTTGTCCGGGAACTGCAATTGTGTACTCACAGCTTCCGGATTTAACAGCCCCAGCCCAAAGGGATTTCTCGTAGTGTTCCCCTGGTACTGCGTAAGTTCACTTATAGAGGATATGCTCTGTATATCCGAAATATACTTTTCAAGAGGCTTTACTCCAAGCTTGTTTCGCTCATCCCAATCAGAATACAGTTTAACCAATGCTTTATATCTTTCTGCATTATCACCTGACATAGCCTCATCAGAAGCAATCTCCATATATCTTTCATACATCAGCTTATTTGCATCAAGAAATATACTGGCCTCTTCATATGCGGGGTCCAGAACAGCAGATGCAATATAATCTTTATTGGCAGCCGCTGCAAAATCATCCTGAAAACGTATATTATCCTCAGACCTGACTGTGAATACAACGTCAGAATCAACCCATTTTCCTCCCCCGGGAATTCCGGAAGTAACAGAACCAGAGCCATCCTCATTCGATAGATCAAATTCAGCCGCGTTCCCGCCTTTTCCACAGCCCGCAGATATGAGCACCAAAGTAGCTGTAAGAATCACAGCTGTAGTTTTTCTGAATACGCTCCATTCTTTGTTTCTCATTAGCTATCCTTTCTCTTATCTGATTTATTACTGCTGTTTCATAAGAAACTGATAAATAGTTTAATGATGTCCCAAACGGATAAAACAATCACCATACTTCCGCTAAGAGCTAAAGCATCTGACTCAATTTCCTGCTGATGATATTCCGCTAAGTTGCATAAATACTACATATTTATTGTAAATGATATTGTTTCATATAGTCTACTAATCGGAATATTGTTTTATATTTTTAAGAGATTTTTTATATTTTATTTCGTTTTGTTTTGCTTTACACCTTCTGTAGAATGTGCTATGACTCATGCCTGCTGTCTGCCGAAATGAACTCCCTTCTCCTTGGTAATGGCTATAGATTCAGAAACTCACGCAAAATTAAAAGACCTGGCCGAATATGAGGGCAGGTCCATTAATGGTGAAATTCATAGATTAATCTTTCTAATTGCTATTAAAAAATATTATTTTGCAGGCAGTTCATGTTTTGGCAACCGTTTGGGAAATGGTCCTTCTACTGTA
>NZ_FOBE01000020.1:0-79710 GCF_900109475.1 Butyrivibrio sp. ob235 | reverse complement strand
CATCCAGCCTTTTTTTGTGTGTTTTTATGCATTTTTTATTAAATTTTATTAAAAAAATATTAAACGTAAAACAGCGCATTATTTGGCTGTATAATGTATATAGGTGGATATTTATTATATTGAAAGGAGTGTCGCTATGTCAAGGACAACTGAAAACAAGAAGAATAAGGTCAGTTTTTTCAAATCTATTCCGGTTCAGATTTTGTTCTTTAATATTCTGATGTTGCTGATATTTAACATAGTAAGCTACATTGTTAACGATGGAATATCATCCATGTCTGACAGTGCTCAGGGTATAATTGCCGGAGTAACCGAGCTGGTTCATAAAGAGGGAACAGTTAAGGAAGATCTGGCCAGGATTGACGGAACGATCCAGAGCGCACTGGGGCTATGGTCATATTACGCTGATGCTGATAAAGAGAGAATCGGAAGCGAGCTTAAATCCTACGAGAGCGAAGTGACCACTCTTGTAAAAGAAATCGGCGATGAGTTTACTATGTATGGCGATCCAAACGCAACGACACAGCTTGATGCTTCGGCAAAGGCTCTTATTGCGAACGTTGATGAAGTGTTCAATATCATGATGACAACCGGCGATGGACGTGTTGCCTCGGAGATACTTACCGGAGATTATATGACTAACATGGAAGGTGTCAAAGCAGGCATGACAACCCTTGATGCATCGGTGGATGCACTTCAGGGTAATGTTGTAAATTATATGGCACAGGCAAGAAGTAAGATAACTGTCATGAATGTAACAGGAATGGTTGTGTTTATCGTGTGCCTTCTTTTGAACCTCTATGTTTCATTTGTTCTTATCACCAAAGTTATTGTTAAGATTTCCGACTCTGTTCAGGAAATTATAAATGATATCAACGCCGGAAAGGGTGACCTTACAGCAAGAGTAAATGTTAAGACCGGAAATGAGCTTGTATTTATAAGAGACGGCATAAATGATTTTATTGAAACCCTGCAGGGCGTAATGAAAGATGTTAAGAGCGGAACACTCATTCTTACAGATTCCGCAGACAAGATGACCTCACAGATCGCTTTGGCTAACGACAACATCACCAACACATCAGCGGCGCTTGAGGAGCTTTCAGCCAGCATGGACAATGTGTCAACTACAGCTTCTCACATTAAGGAGCAGCTCAATGATGTAAGAGATGCGGTGGAGAGCATCAATGATGAGGTTGCTTCAGGAAAAGAGCGTGCAGGCGAGATCCAGAAGGAAGCTGATACCATTAAGAATGAGGCTATGCAGAAGAAGGAGAATACAGGTGCCAGAGTTGAGGCGCTCAGCAAGACCCTTGATGAGTCAGTAAAGGAAAGTGAGCAGGTTAATCAGATCGGAGAACTTACCAAGGTTATCCTCGATATAGCTTCCCAGACAAACCTTCTTGCACTTAACGCCAGCATTGAGGCTGCAAGAGCAGGTGAAGCCGGCAAGGGCTTTGCGGTAGTTGCGCAGGAGATCAGTGCACTTGCCGATAACAGCAGACAGACAGCCGGAAATATTCAGACTATAAGTGAGAATGTGACAAAGGCTGTTCAGGAGCTTTCGAATAATGCCATCGAGGTTGTAGATTTTATCAACAATACTGTTATTGCCGATTATGAAGCCTTTGTTGAGACAGGAGAGAAATACGAGAGTACAGCAGAGATAATGAATGAAATTCTTGAAGGCTTTACTGAGAAGGCAGACTCTCTTGATAACACAATGCACAGCATGGCAGACTCAATTCTTACAATCACCGATTCCGTTGAAGAGTCCACACAGGCCATCAGCCTTTCAGCTTCCAACTCTACGGAGATTGTGGGAGAAATTCAAGAAATCGGAGAGGCCATGGATAATAACAATCAGGTTACGAACAAACTTAGCGACAGTACAAAGAAGTTTATAAACGTATAATACTATTAGACAGCAAGTCAACAGAAAACGCCATCGAAACTGATGAAAAGTCAAAGGATCAGTAAAAAGGCAAAAACTATTTTTTATAAAGTAGCACTAGCATGGGACTTAAGAAATCATGTTAGGGCTATTTTATACTAATTTAAGAAAAGAAGAGTGCATAATATAGTACGATATTATTAGTAAGATTCGTAGAGTTTTTGCAGAGGGGGCACTCAGAATGAGATATATCAATGCGAAGAAAAGATTTATGGTTTCCGATGAGGATTGCATCAGTAGAAGTATCCAGTTCGCTGAAGAATCACTAAAAAGTATAGGCTTAAATAAAAAGCTCGTAATAAAGGCTATTCTGGTTGCAGAGGAGACGATTGCCCAGCTTATTAAAAAGATGCCTCCCAACGGTACATTTACTGTCTGTGTAAGGAAAATTCTTGGTGAGACGGAAGTGGTAATAAGGGCCAGAGGACCTGAATATAATCCGGATACAACAACCGCAGACGGGGTTGATAATTTAGAGAGGCTTGAGGATGAGGATGCGCAGGATGCAATAAGAGCGATCTTGCTGAAGGCACATGGCGAGGACTTCAAGGTAAGCTATAAAAACGGTGTCAACAAGATCAGAATTCTTGCAAGCGGTGCTGAATCTTCAATGCTTATTAACACAATGATCGGCCTTGTGCTTGGCCTTATTTTCGGAGTTCTTTTGCAGATGGTGATTCCGCCGCAGATTGCGGGAGGTATTTCAAAATATGCACTGGATCCCATAAAAACAGTCTTCATGAACTGCCTTAAGATGATAATCGCACCGGTTGTCTTTTTCTCAATCGTATCCTGTGTATCGCAGTTCAAAGACCTGTCCCAGCTTGGAAGAATTGGCGGCAAAGTAATGGGAGTGTATATGCTGACGACGGTTCTGGCTGTGCTGCTGTCGTTGGGTATTTCGATGCTTATTCACCCCGGGAACTTTGGATTTGCGCTATCCCTTTCGGAAGCGGCAGCAGACGTATCCGTTGATACGAATGTTGATACGTCGATTCTTCATACGATAATTGGAATATTCCCCTCGAACTTTGTACAACCATTCGTGGATTCAGATACCCTTAAGATAATATTCCTGGCATTTATATGCGGAATAGCAGTTGGAATGATCGGTGAATATTCGGCATTCCTAAAGAACTTTTTCGATGCCTGCAATTCACTTTTCCTTACAATAACAACGCTTGTCACAAAGATAATTCCTGTCGCTGTATTCTGCTCGGTAGCGCTCATGGTTAAGGACATGGGAGGTGCGTCGATTTTATCGGTGCTGGGGTTTGCCGGAACAGTTCTGTTTTCGATGTTTTGCATGATGCTTGTGTATGGTGTCCTGATTGCTATTATCGGAAGACTGAATCCCATACACTTCTATAAAAAGAATCGGGAAGGCATGCTTACGAGTTTTACGCTTGCATCAAGTAATGCAGCCATGCCGACAAACATGAGAACCTGTACCGACAAACTTGGAATATCTCCGAGAGTCTGCAGCTTCTCAATACCGCTAGGAGCAACCGTTAATATGGACGGAACCTGCATATTCCTAACAGCAGCGGGATTGTTCCTTGCCAGAGCTTACGGGATCAGTATTCCTCCGTCAGCCTACCTGTCTCTTATCATAACAATTATTTTGCTTTCGCTTGGATGCCCCGGAGTTCCCGGAGCTGCAATCGTATGCGTAGGCATAGTTCTTGTACAGATCGGTGTTCCGATTGAGTCGGTAGGACTTATAATCGGTATTCATCCCATTATCGACATGTTCGAAACGATGTCCAACACAACAGGAGACGTGGCTGCAGCCTTGATTGTAGCCAAAACAGAAGGCCTCCTCGACGTAGACCTCTATAAATCATGACAAACAGTTCCCCGGGTGATGAATACATATACCCGGGGAACGTTATTAAGGAGATAGTATCAGTTTTTGAATTTATCCAAATCCAATAGGTTTTCGGTTTTGGCAACTATGAGAGCGGCGGCAACATCGCCTGTAGTATTCGACATGGTATCGATCATGTCTATTATAGGGTGAATTCCCATCACAATTCCGATAGCTTCCAGAGGAACGCCAATCTGCCCCAAGACAATGCCGAGACACACAAGTCCGGATCCCGGCACACCCGGGCAACCGAGTGACAGTAGGATAATAGTGATAGCAAGTGAAAAGTACGATGAAGCAGGAATGCTGATTCCATAAGCTCTGGCAAGAAACAATCCTGCGGTTACCAGAAAAATACAAGCACCATCCATATTTACCGTGGCACCAAGCGGAATGGAAAAACTGCATACTTTCGGAGAAATCCCGAGTTTATCGGTGCAGATTCGCATATTGGTGGGCATTGCTGCATTACTTGATGAAAGAGTAAAACTCGTAAGCATGCCTTCTTTGTTCTTTTTATAAAACGTAAACGGATTCAGCCTTCCCATAATGGTAATCAGAATGCCATAGATTATGAGCATGCAGAATATGGCAAATAGCTGGGTAAAGAAAAATCCCAGAACCGAAAAAAGTGACTTCCCACCAAGATTTTTAACCATAATTGATGCAGAACAGAATACAGCGATAGGAATACATTTTGAGATTATTGTCGTTATAGTAAGGAAAAGTGAATTGCAGGCCTCGAAGAATTTTCCCAGAAACGATGAGTATTCACCGATCATCCCAACAGCTATTCCGGTCAGGGCAGCAAGGAAAATGATCTGCAGGGTATTGGAATCTACAAACGGCTGCAGAAAATTCGAAGGGAAAATGCCTACAATTGTGTGAAGAAGAGATGTATCGACAGTTGTATTCACTGATACATTTTGTGATACATCAGTAAGGGTAAGAGCAAATCCCAATTCTCCCGGTTTTATTAGCATAGAAATGCCCATGGCCATCAAAATAGCAAGCACTGTTGTAAACAGATACATGCTCATAACTTTGCCGCCGATCCTTCCGAGCTGGGATAAATCCTTAAACTGCGATATGCAGGATACGATCGAGAAAAAGACCACCGGTGCGATAATCATTTTAAGACAGTTCATGAAGACTGTTTTTACAGGATCCAGAGCATATTGTAAAATACCATCTGCAACCTGCGACGGAATTACTGTTTGCAACAGAACTCCGAAAATAAGTCCAAGCCCAAGACAGATCATAGTATTAATAAGCATTGAAGATTCTGCGCCGCCGGCGAGAATTCTGATCTTGTTGGTTCCGTTTTTATAACTTACTTTATAATTCTCACCATGGGCTTTTAGGAGTAAGGAACGTATTATGTCCTGAGCATCCTCATCTTCAAGCTTTTCGAGATTATCAATTCCATCTGCGACTGAAGTATCAGGATGATATTCGCTTCCTTTTGCAGTTATAACAACTTCCGCCTCGCCGAGCATTTTTCTCACACATACTGAAAAATGCCCATTTGGCGGTATCCTCTCTATGAGCTGAGCAATCGTTTCTTCTGCAATAAGAATAGTCTTTATCAAATGCTTTTTATTTAAATCAACACTCTTTAGGGTATCCTCAATAAAACCAATACTCTCTCTTATACAATCCTCATCAGACACCAAAAACACTTTTTTAGAATTAATAAATTTCAAAGCAAACTCCTCCTTGTATCAAAGTGAGAATTTTGCAACGAAGTCCTGGAGTTCCTGGGCGTTCTCGGCGAGCTTGTCGGAGGCTTCCGCAACCTCGTGGGTGGAAGCTGTCTGCTGCTGTGATGCAGCGGATACATTCTGAGTCTCGTCGGCAACGTTGGCGCTCATTTCCTCGATCTTCTGAATATTGTTGGCAATAGTCTCGGTACCGCCTGAAAGCTGGTCAACAATCTCACTCATGCGGGCACTCTGCTCGGATACAGAGTGAACACGGCTTACAATCTCGTTGAAGGTATTACCGGCCTCGTTAACGACTTCAGAACCTTCAATAACACTCTGGGCACCTTCTCGCATGGATTCTACAGCTTCTTCGGAGCTTGTCATTATATCACCGATAAGAGCAGTGATCTTGCTGGCTGCTTCGTTTGACTGATCTGCGAGCTTGCTGATTTCACTGGCAACTACAGAGAAGCCTTTACCCATTTCGCCGGCTCTTGCCGCCTCAATACTTGCATTGAGTGACAGGAGATTGGTCTGGCTAGCGATTTCTGCAATTGTATCAACGAAGGCGTCGATATTCTTTAGCTTATCGCCAAGACCTTCAACCATAGTAGCAGTATTTTCCACGGATTCTTTTATCGTATCCATCATGGCTGTTGCGCGGTTCATGTCGGCAGCACCCTTTGTAGCAGCTTCGTTTGTAGCATTTATCATGTCATTGGAGGTAACAATTGCATCCTGGAATTCCTGCATGTTATTGACAAATTGCTGAGTCTCAGTGCTTGCTCCGGATACAGCAGTAATCTGGCCGCTGCAGGAGTTAGCTACAACTGTGCAGGAGTTTGCAACCATTTCACTGGCCTGTGCTGACTGTGAAGCGCTTGCGGAAAGCTCCTCAGATGCAGATGCAACGTATGCTGTAGTATCTGAAATCTTTGCCATGAGTTCACGGATATTGGTATGCATGAGATCGAGGGCTTCAGAAATAAGACCAATCTCATTATTATGTGTTTTTAACGGACGAACCTTTTGTATGTCACTGTTATCGCTAAAGTCGCTGTTTGCCATTCGCTCCATCTCTTTTGCAACGAGAACAATGGGAGTACTGATCTTTTTGCCGATATAAAATGCAAGAATTATGCCGAGAATGATCATGACAATCAGCACGATAACTGACTTGATGATGGAGTTCCGCAGAGAAGCCTCTGCTTCAGCTTTATATTCTGCTTCGAGAGCATCGATGTGATCAATCCATACACCGGTTCCTACAACCCAGTTATAGGGCTCATAGAGCATAGTGTAACCCATCTTCGGGAGCGGCTCTGTCTCATCGGGCTTAGGAAAACTGAAATAGGAAAAACCACCGCCTGCCTTAGCATTTGCGATGAAATCCTTGATCATATATACGCCGTTGGGGTCGCAGGAATCTATACGACTTTTTCCCTCGGTATTCTCACGTCCCAGAAGCACGACATTGACACCTTCTGTGGTATCAATCCAGAAGTATCCGTCGCCGTCCATGTAGCGGAGTTCGCGGACATATTCAGCGGCGATTCGCATGGCATCGTCCTCTGTAATGGCACCGGCCTCTGCAGCTTTATGAACCTGTTCAATCAGGCTGACAACGTTCTGAACCTGATTTCGAAGCTCTGACTGCTGGTCCTCCAACAGCCTTTGTCTATATGCGGCGGTCTGCTTTTTTGTCGTAGCGATTGTGCTATTAATTGTAAAAAGCTCAATGATAATACCGGTCAGAATAACAGCACCGGCTATGACTGCAATTAAGACATACATTAAAGATCCATTACGTTTTCGCATTGTGATACCTCCATAAGAAAAATCGAACACAATTAAATCATAACAAAAACGGAATATGGATAAAATTAAGTAGATATAAAAATAGATTAAAACCTTATAAAATCATAGGGATTATATATGAGATTGGAAGAAATAAAAGATGGTCTGGCCTCAAAAAACCCATCCGAAAACGGATGGGTTAGTTGATTAATCATTTGTACACTTGCTGATTCTATATATTAAGAATAAGGCACATTGTAGTCTTGATTAAATGTTGCCGCTAATTAAAGCTTGTTTACGTTAACGGCCTGGGGTCCTTTTTCACCCTGGATTACGTCGTAATCAACTGCAGCGCCTTCGTCGAGAGACTTGAAGCCCTCCATGTTGAGTCCGGAATAATGTACGAATACATCATTGCCTGCCTCATCAGAAATGAAGCCGTAACCCTTCTGGTTGTTGAACCACTTAACTGTACCCTTGTTCATAGCTTACCTCCACTAAAAAATAAAAAATAGTTCTTATCGTCAAACGAGTACATCAATTGACGATATGTTGTATTAAAACAACATAATTAGGATATCATACAGGGCATTAAAAGTAAAGAAATTATTAAAATATTCGCGAAAAAAATCACAATTTACAATACTTATGATAGCATCACTTTACTTTAATTGTTTAGTGTGTTAAAATATGCAAGCAGTGAAGTGAATTGACGAAATAAAGTAAATTATGTTTCAACATATTTATTTGCTTTTTTGGATATAGTTGCTTCATTTTTTTATGCATTAGAGGGCAATGATATTTTTTATCACACGGAGGATAATAATGAATAAGAAAATTCGTACAGAGGCTGTTGATCACTTATTTGAGGCCATTCTGTCACTTGATGATAAGGAAGAGTGCTATAGCTTTTTTGAGGATCTTTGCACGGTTAATGAGCTTATGTCTCTTTCCCAGAGATTTGAAGTTGCAGCCATGCTCAGAAAGCATAAGACCTATCTCGAGATAGCAGAGAAGACCGGAGCTTCAACCGCCACCATCAGTAGAGTTAACCGCTCACTGAACTATGGCGACGACGGCTACGCTTTGGTATTCTCTAAAATGAAAGAACAGTAAGTGGTAAATCTTATCTCCCACGAAGAGAAGATAAAGATTAAAGCCTTCTCCCTTAGGGAGAAGGTGGCAGCAACGCTGCCGGATGAGGGAGAATAAAAAGCCCGCCGGAATATATATGATATTTCAAGCGATTATAGCTTTGCTAACGAGCGAGAAATTTCATATATATTTCGGCGGGCGTATTATATTAAGTAGCAGCAGCTCTTTCTTTGGCTGTTTCAGCAGAGGTCTTTTCTGCGGTCATCTTGCATTGTCCCTGGAAAATTGCATTCTCATCGATTACAAGAGTTTTTGCAGCCAGGTCTCCGACAAGTTTTCCGGTATCGCTGATCTCAACTTTACCCTGTGAGCAGTTTACGTTGCCCTGGATTTCGCCTGCAAGGAAAAGGTTTGTAGCGGTAACTGCGCCTACGATTTTTCCTTCCTGACCAAGAATGAGTGATCCGCCTACGGAAACATTGCCGTTGATGGTGCCATCAACCCTTGTGCTCTCCTTAGCGGTGAACGGACCATCCAAAGTAGCGCCGGATGCGATAAACGTTGTTATCGGCTCCGCAGCAACATCAATTGAACCGTCTGATTTTGAACTGTTAAAAAGTGCCATTGTATTCCTCCTATTTTAGCGGCTTTATTAACCGTTAATCTCAACCATCTCTTCGGGATTGACAAAAACCCCGTCCTGCTTGATCTGATATCCAAGTTTTGTATTATTTTCTCCGACAACGAAAAGTGTAGCTCCCTTGGCAACACTGTCACCTTCGTGAACGAGGCTCTCGCCGGCATTTCTGTAAATTGTTATATAGCCGTTGCCGTGGTCGATCGTCACACTGTTTCCGTATTTTACATCTGCAGTAACGCTGGTTACTGTGCCGGAAGCTGAAGCAATTATAGTAGAGTTGGCCTCGGTGGTAAGAATGAGGATGGGATCAAGTCCTGTGGTATCAACAGGAGTCTTCTCTGCATCTTCGCCCTCCGCACCTTCTTCGTCAGCGTTTTCTTCGCCGCCGTCCGCCTGAAGTTCAATCTCGCTAGAATTAGGATCGTCGTAGGAATTCTCCATCGATGCTGTTCCTGAGATAGGAAGAAGAGAGGGGATGTACTGCTGCTGTTCCTCGGCTGCGGTCTGAGCCTCCGCCTCAACCTTCTGATTGAGCGCCTGACTGAGCTGAGATACTTCATTCTCAAGCTCGGAGTTTTTCTGAATGAGTTCCTTGTTTGCTGTATCGAGTTCCTCTATCTGAGCACTCTGCTGGACTGTATATTTTTTCAGAGATGAGAGTGTGATAGCTGAGTGGATGACATAACATATGAGGAATAAAAAGATCGCAAATATGGAAAATGCCAGAACCTGAGCTGCTACATGTCCCACATGGAAGCTTCCGCTGCTCCCGTCGGAATCCCCCGAAATAATCATAAATGTGTAGTGGCGTTTATGCCTGTGTTTTTTTGGTTTATTAATATCTGCCATAAAAACCCCCATTAAAATTCAACTTATAATAGCATATATTATTAAAAAATCCAAGATATAGTTGTTTGAAAAATGCGGACCGCTAAATCTGCCATTTTCATTTGAGAAACCCCGAAATATCCCAAACGTTTACATAACAATGAAAAGATACTATAATATGAAAGATTAACATCTTGTTTATGTTGATTTCGAAATACTATTATTTGGAAGTGAGGTTACACATTATGGCATTATTAAAAGAGTGGCGCGATATGGCTTATTCAGAGAAAGCTGATAAGGCCCAGCTGCAGAAACTTTGGACAGATTATTTTCAGAAGGAAAAAGAGATCTATGCAGAGCTTCTTAAGAATCCCGACGAAGTTGTAAAGGGAACAGTTAAGGAGCTTGCTGAGAAATATAGCATCGATATCATGACAATGACAGGTTTCCTTGATGGAATCAACGATTCACTTAAGGAGCAGAACGACATCGAAGCAATGGAAGAGGACACAGAGGTTCAGCTTGGCTTCGATAAGGAACTTCTCTACAAGAACATGGTAGCAGCAGGTGCTGACTGGCTTTATGGCCTTGAGGAGTGGAATGATATCTTCTCAGAGGAGAAGCAGAAGGAGCTCTACAAGGAGCAGAAGGCTTCACAGACCGTACGCAAGGAGAACAAGGTTTATCCCAATGATCCCTGCCCGTGCGGAAGTGGCAAGAAGTACAAGAAGTGCCACGGTAAGGGTAAGTTCTAAGAGAGGGTAAACTCTGATATAAAAGGACCCCTCATCCGTCTGCTAACGCAGACACCTTCCCCCCAAGGGGAAGGCAGGAGATAAGCCTTCTCCTACTGGGAGAAGGTGGCGCGAAGCGCCGGATGAGGGGCTTTTAATAAAAAATAACTGTACCCGGTAGGTACGGAAGGAGAGAACAATGACAAAAGAAGAATTCAAAGAAGTGTACCGCCATTCATTGGCACACATCCTGGCAAAAGCCGTAATCGAGCTTTACGGTGAGGAGACACAGTACGCAATTGGTCCGCAGGTGGCAGACGGTTGCTATTATGACTTTGTTTTGCCTAAGGCTGTTACTGAGGATGATTTCAAGACCATCGAGGATAAGATGCGCGAGATCATCAAGAGAAGAGAGGACTGGACAAGAAAAGAGGTGTCCAAGGCTGAGGCTCTCGAGATTTTCAAAGGTCAGAAATTCAAGACCGAGCTTATCGAGGACCTTCCCGAAGGTGAGACAATCACTACATATAATACAGGTGATGATTTCATCGATCTTTGCCGCGGACCTCACGTTGAGAACTCTCAGGAGCTGATGAATGTTTCCTATAAATTGAAGGCCGTATCAGGTGCTTACTGGAGAGGTGATGAGAAGAGAGATTCCATGACTAGAATCTACCTCTACGCTTTCCCTTCAAAGGATGAGCTTAAGGCTCACCTCAAGATGATCCAGGAAGCTTTGGAGCGCGATCACAAGAAGATCGGCGCTCAGCTTGACCTTTTCATGTTTGATGAGACTGCTCCCGGAATGCCTTACTGGCTTCCCAGAGGCTGGAAAATGTACCAGAAACTCCTCAAGTTCTCAAGAGATATTCAGGAGAGACATGGCTACACAGAGATCGCTGCTCCCCTTATCGATAATAAGAAGCTGTGGCTCATCAGTGGTCACTGGGCTCACTACATCAACAACATGTTCATAGTGCCCGGAATCGCAGGTCACGTTCAGGCTGATACAAATATTCCGGATGTAGCAGAGAGTATGGATGAGGATGCACCTAAGGCTCCCGTAAAGATTGAGAGAGGCTCGGTTATCTACAACAGAGAAGCGCTTGATACAATGGGCGCTAAGCCGATGAACTGTCCTAACGCTATGATGACTTACAAGAGAACAGTTCATTCCTATAAAGAGCTTCCTATCCGCTACAGCGAGTATGATGTTCTTCACAGAAAAGAGAAGTCAGGACAGATGAACGGTCTTTTCCGCGTTCAGGAGTTCAGACAGGATGATGACCATACATTCGTAATGGAGTCACAGATCCAGGATGAGATTGCAGATATCATCTCAATTGCAGACGAGATCTACAAGACATTCGGTGTAACTTACAGAGCAGAGTTTTCAACACGTCCCGAGGACTTCATGGGCGATATCGAGGTTTGGAACAGAGCTGAGGCTGCTATTAAGAGCATTCTTGATAAGAAATATGGCGAGGATGGCTATGAGATAAATGAAGGCGACGGTGCTTTCTACGGTCCCAAGATCGACCTTCAGATTAAGGATGCGCTCGGAAGAGAGTGGCAGTGCGGAACAGTACAGCTTGACTATCAGCTGCCTCACAACTTTGGCCTTACATATCAGGCTCAGGACGGAAGCCTTGAAATGCCTGTTGTAATCCACAGAGCAATTTACGGATCACTTGAGAGATTCATTGGTATCATTATCGAGAACTTCAAGGGTGCTTTCCCGTTCTGGCTCAGCCCTTATCAGGTAGGTATCGTTCCTATCCGCGTAGAGCACAATGAGTATGCTAAAAAGGTTGCAGATCTTCTTTACGAGAACGGCATCGATGTTGAGGCTGATTACTCCGACAACAACATGAAGGAGAAGATCAAGAAGTTCAAGAACTACAAGGATCCTTACATCATCGTACTCGGTGACAAGGAGGCAGCTGAGAACACTGTTTCAATCAACGTTCGCGGCTCCAACAAGCAGATTCAGAACGTACCTCTCGATAAGTTCGTTGAGATGTGCAAGAAGATGAACGCTGAGCACACGCTTGAGCTTATTGATACTGTAGAGTAAAGAACTAATCAGAAATAAACGCCTTCCCCCACTGGGGGAAGGTGGCGCGAAGCGCCGGATGAGGGGATTAATGACACTCCTTAACGATTCAAAAGAAAAGTGGGACAAAGCCGAAATAATCTGCGGAAGTCTTCTATACCTGATTTCTTCAGCAATGATTATCTTTTCAGCATATCTTTGCTTTAGTCCCGACATATGGTACGACGAGCTCTTTAGCATGCAGCTTGCCACTAAGCCTGTTTCTGAGATGGTTAAATTAACAGCGGCGGATGTTCACCCGCCGCTGTATTATATTATCGTCCATTTCGTGATTAAGGCGCTCATACCCTTTGGCAATTCCTTCATGTCATCCGGACTTGTAAATAGCGGAGCTGCCCTGGGGAGCATGCAGATCATGTATGCAAAACTGGCGAGTGTAATTCCGCTGTTCATTCTCTTTCTGTATGCGCTCACCATCATCAGAAAGCGCTACGGAATTCTCGTGGGAGGACTTTTTTCCTGCGCTGTGATTGCAATGCCGCAGATGGCTGATTATGCGGTTGAAGTGCGTATGTACAGCTGGGTTATGCTTTTTGTGACAGCACTTTGCATACACGCCGGGCCGTTTATTGAGACTGAAAAGGATAAGCAGATAAAGGGACTGAAGTGGGGGAAGATTTTTCCGTTATTTATATATGGGCTGTTAGCCTGCTATACTCAGTACTATGCTGCTGTCGCAGTGGCTGCGGTATATCTGTTCCTGATCATTTGGTCGGTTCGGAAAAATGTATATCAGCTTGGGATAATACTTATCAGCGCCAATATGACTGCAGTTTGCTATGTGCCCTGGATAAGCGTGGTGCTGTCGCAGGCGAGATCAGTCTCATCCAATTACTGGATTCAGCCGCTGTCTCTAAGGAGCTTTGGCGGAATTATCAAGTTCCTGATGAAGCCCGGATTTTTTAATGATAAACTCGCTACTGTTCTGGCAGTTGTGATGTTTGTGCTGGTGGCAGCAGTGGTATTTTGCAATATCAGGGACTCCTATATGTGGCTCTGCTTCATGCCGATAATCGGAATTATTGCCTTTGGCTTTGCTGTGTCATTTTTACTTAGACCTGTTTTTATATACAGGTACATGATTCCGGCTATGGGAGCTATGTGGCTTTCAGTACTGATTGCTGCTAAGCGGCTCCTTAATGGAGAACGTGGAAAACTCCTATTTGCAGGACTTCTTCTATATACATTGATGACTATTTTCTGCATCAGAGACTTTTGGGCTTTCCGTGGAAATGAGCTCTATAAACGTGTTAATATGGTACAGACGGAGCAGTTCTGGAAGGATATATATGAAGGCAACGGTTCTGAAGACACCGATGAAGACTCGCTTTCGGAGAAGCCGATACTAATCTGTAATTTTGAACAGGTAGCGGCTCTTTCAATGTACTATGCGAATGGATACTGTGACATAGTGGGAGAGGCGGGAAAAGAGCTTCCGGTACAGGTTTATCTATACGGAGCGATAACGGATAGCATTCTTGAGAGTACTTTACCGGGGATACAGGTTATAAGTGAATACCCGGAAGTTCAGGAGCTTGTGGACAGTGGAAGGAGAGTGCTTTTCATTGGAAGCTTTAATTCCCGAGAGGACATTCTGAAGGACTGGAAGGAATCACCTGCCGGAATCGAAAATAAGAACATTGGCAGCTATTTGAATGAGCGATATTGGTTTGATGTGTTTGAACTATCGCGAAAATGAGAAGACAGACAAGAGGATAGCTGATTACAGAAAGATTATTTCTATAGATATATAGGAGAGACATTTGAGAAAAAGATTTTTATCAATTATCTTCATACTTACGGTATTCACGCTTGGGAACAGCAGGATTAGCACGCTGGCTTCGGCAGGTGCGGGCGCGGTTCTGGATGACATGATTAAGGATGCGGATTCTGAGAATTCTTCCGGATCAGGTGATGAATCCAAGGTCGGAGGTATGTCAAAGCTTCCGGAAGCACTTGCCTGTACGTTTTTCGTGCCTATGGGATTTAAGGCCTCAGATGAACCCGGAGTATTTGTAAATGAGCACTATCCGCTGGAATCCGCAAACATTACTTACGAGGTTTCGGTTCTTCCGGAAAAGAAGATTCTTACCAATGCTCAGAGGGCAGCAGGGGAATCCGAGGATGCTACCAACATCGAGTATAGGTATGATGAACTCACCGCAGAGATGTATGAGACTATTCAAAAGGAAAACTACGAAAGTCTCTACGGAGAAAACATCGGCTTCACTCTGGAATCCTTTGAAAATATGGAGTATGACGGCTTCCCGGGATATATGATAAGGACATCTTTTACCCCGGAGAACACGCAGACAATCCACCAGGCTACCGCAATAGTTCTATCCAAAAACAAGGTCTTCACAATCGTCTTTTCAAGGGCAGAGGATGATGACTTTGAGGACAAATGCACACAGACACTGGATACAATACATGTTCTTGCTAAGAAGTAACCGCTCGTTTGAGCGGTTTTTCTATTATATACGATGGGGATAGTTTTTCTTTTGAGGACCGATTTTGGGAAACGTGAGAAGTCGCTTTTGTTAACTTTAACCTTTATAAAAATAGATATCAACGATAAAAAGAATATTCTATGTCAGGTGTGCGGAAACTAAATTTGCTGATACAAAGAGAAATATCAGGAAAATAGAAGAGTTTAAGGGAATTATTAAATTTTGAATATAAAGAAATTCGTTTATAAATATTTTAGAATTAGTCTGATTGACGGAAACTAAATCCGAGAATACACTACAGTTACTGTTTTTGTTCTGCGACAAAACATATTTCGGCAAACTATGGGTGACCATAGGACGCAAAGCTATAGGGACTTTTATTACGAAGTCAGCCAGTTGCACTTTCTGAGAACCTTAGCTTTGCGAAGCGAAGGTTTTTTAGAAAGGGGATTTGTTCATTATGAATCGAATCAAATCAATTCTCGCTATTGCTTTGACAATGTTAATTGTCTTTTCCGGCGTTTCGCCGACTTCTATGTCAGTAATGGCAAAGAAGTCATCTTCAGGGGAAAAATCAATTACCCTCAATTATTCCCAGTACACACTTAAGAAGGGCAAAAAAGTAAAGCTTAAGGCAACAACCTCTTCTAAAAAGAAGTCAGTTGTATTTAAGAGTAAGAACCCCAAGGTAGCAACCGTTGACAGCAAGGGCAACGTAAAGGCTGTAAAAAAGGGAAAAACAGTTATTACAGCTACAATAAAGGGCACAAAGAAAAGTGCAAAATGTACTATTTATGTAGGTTCACCCGTAAGCACTGTATCCATTGGGGATCAGCAGATAGAACTTAATGCGGGACAGAATTATCAGGTAACAGCAAAAGTAGAACCCTTGGATGCTTCTATTAAAACAGTAAGCTTTAAGAGTTCAGATGAGTCTGTTGCATCAGTTTCAGAATCAGGACTTATTGTTGCCAAAGCAGAAGGAACTGCAACAATAACAGCAACAGCCGATGACGGAAGTAAGAAAAACGCATCTTTACTTGTTAAGGTAAACGGTTCAACACAAAATGACAAAGACTCCAAGGATTCAAAGGATTCAAAGGATTCCAAGGATGCAAATAATACAAATAATACAAATAATACAAATGGCACAAATGGCTCAGGTGAGTCCGGTAACTCAGGTGGATCATCAGAGTCAACCATAGGTTCCGCATCAAAGAATTCAGACCTTGTAACTTTAACTGCTTCAAGTAATAGTGTTGTAGCAGGAACCACAGACAATACGGTATATTTATATGCCACAGTCGCTGTAAATGTAGATAAAGTTGAACTCTATGACTCCAATGGCAACTTTGTAAAAGCGATGGAGGATGACGGAGTTTATAAAGATAGCGGCGATGATATGAAGGGAGACCAGATTTACTCTGCTTACAAAAGGTTTGTATCAGGTAATAACGGTCGTTACAGCTATTATGTAAAGGCATATGTGGGATCAGAGGAGATAACCTCTGACACAGTTGATATTGATGTTGTTTCCGTAATGTCCGCTGAAAATAGAGAAGAGATGACAGCAGCGGATAATGCCATCGAAGAGGTAACGGAAACTCTTAATCCAAATGCCACCATCGAAGTAAAAAAGACAGCAGTTCAGAATGTCTTAAATGAACAGAAAAACTCCGGAAATATTAAATCTGTCGGAACATTTGACAGTGAATCAAATGTTATAACCTTTGAATATACTGATGGCACCACAGGTGCAGTATCTCTTGAAGAGAATACAATTAAGAGTAATGGTACCGGAAAAGTTCGTAATCCCAAGGGAAGCGGACTCTGGGATACAATGATTAAGTCGGAATCTCTTGCACCGATTGTGCGTAACAGCTCAAATACTGCAGGATCAATCGGAAAAGCTATCATATACTTCGGTTTTAGCGGAAGTAATGAAGTAGGCTGGAGAAAGGCATATTATAACGACGAAGTCATTCCGGAACTGAATGGAATGGGACTGACAACAACTATGAAGGAAGCTACCTTAAAAGACTTCAAAGCTATGTCAGCCTATGATGTTATTGTTTTCAGTATGCATGGATCCTCTTATGGAAATGATCTTTTCATGTGTACCTATGAAGAGGTTACTGATGCTAAGGATAACGCATATTATGCAGATCTGATAAAGGGCAGAGTAGTAAGAACTATACTTATGGATGGTAAAACTTACTACTGGGCTAAGCCATCATTCTTCACTGCAAACCTTGGTGTTAGTGCACTGAACGGAAAAGTGCTTTTCTCTGAGACCTGTGATTTTATGGGCGAGGGAACGGCTGTAAATAATCAATTTTCATCAGCGTTCTTAGGACGCGGAGCAAGTACGGTTGTGGGCTTCCATAATTCAGTTCTTGCAATCTATAGCAGAAATCTTATGAAGGCATTTGTTACAGGACTTGCTTCCGGTAAGACAACAGGCGACGCATTCGCAAGTGCAACGGCAACATACGGGGTAAATGACGGACACGGAGCATACCCTATACTTTCAGGATCAACCAATACTGTGCTGTTCACAGATGATTTCAAAAACGGAAGCTTTGAATTAACACCTGCTTTGACAGAATGGTATCATCTTGGTGATGCAAGAACCATAACAGGACTTGCAGAATTATCACCCACTCATGGAAAAAAGATGGCGATACTTACAACCGGTATCGGATCATCCTCCTCTTCTTACGACACACAGAAGAATGAGGGTACAGAGGGAAGTGTTCTTTCGCAGACCTTTGTGGTTCCGTCGGATGCAAGCACACTCAGCTTTACCTATAATGTGGTATCCGAAGAGCCTCTGGAATATGTTAATACTGAGTTTGACGATAAATTTATTGCCCGTCTCCTTGATACAAACGGAAATCTGATTGTAGAGCTTGCACGTGAAGAGGTTAATACTTCCACATGGTATGAGATATTTAATATCGATTTTGATGACGGTGACGATACTGTTTATCATACTAAGTGGAAGGATGTTTCCTACGATTTGTCTTCGCTCAGAAATCAGAGAGTAACACTTGAATTCGTGACATTTGATGAGGGCGATTCCGTATTTGATACAGTAGGCATAATTGATAATGTGGTTGTAAAATGATGAAAAATGCAGTTCGGACGGTTATACTGATTACGATAATTTCATGCTCCATTATTTGCGGATGCAACCGCAGGGTAACCGATAACGGTGATAAGGAGGCAGTGACAAATATGAGCGGCAATAGTATTAGTGTTGTTTCGGAAAGAGTGACGAACGTTTTGAAAAATGCCACCTCGGAGGATGCCGCGTTGTCAGGATTAAGCGAAGAATTGGAAGCATTAACGAAGGAGGGATATATTCTGGACTATAAGATTGATTATCCCAAAGCAGTGAAGGTGACCTATTCGGATTCCACGGAAGGAATGATCATGCTTACACCGTTTGATACTAACTACAACTAAAAATATGAGGCGCAGGGATTAGTTCCCGGCGCCTCTTTTTGTTTCAAGTAAAACTTCTTTCGCAAAAGCCTTTGACTTTTTATGCGGAGAGCTTATCACTCTCATCGAATTTTTCTACCTTGGGTATGCTCCTGTAGATGACTACTGAAAGAACAGCGAAGGCTGCAAATAATACAAGAGCCAGGATTTGATTTAAATCCTCCTTTACAAGATTTGACAATATCATCGAAAAACTGTTGTTAACAATGTGTCCGATCATTGCAGGAACGATGGACTCGTACTTGTAAGCAGTGAATGCAAGCGCTGCGCCGATCGGAATAGCATATAAACTCTGAACGGGATTCATGTGCATCAGGCCAAACATTACAGCTGAAAGCACTGTGCATCCTACGATACCGAAAGCCTTCTTTGATTTTTGAAGAATTACTCCTCTGAAGCACAGTTCTTCTGCGACAGGTCCCAGAAGCATAACTGTAAGCATGCCGATGGTCTTATTGCCATCAGTTATAGCACCTATCAAACTGCTAAATAAATCTCCGCTGCCGGGAATCAGTACCGTTACGAGCCAGCCGATTACTGCAGCCAGAAAATAAGCGGCAAAGGTCAGCGAAAGAATAAAGCCGATATCCTTAAGACTGGCAATCTTTTTGAAGCCGGACTCGTAGGTTCTAAGCTCTTTTGCTTTCTTGACATAACTTCTGTAATACCAGATTCCGAAAACAAGAATGCAGACAATTTCTGCGATGAACTGAACCACCGGCATAACGCTCATAACATAAGCTGTAATTGCTGCTGCATCTGTGGCAGCTTCCGGATTCATAATCGGTGCAATGATGGATGCAACCAATCCAACTACGGCCTGGATAGCCAGAAACAGTAACATTAATCCCAGTGCAACAAGCACTGCTTTTCCTTTGCTCCCCTTTGTATTCATAACATTTTCTCCTTTCATACAACACCCCTCATTTCTTTAGAATATACATATATAATACAGCTAAACAGCAATCTTGAAAACTTTATAAAATAACATTGTGCACTTTGCGTTTTTTACTATATATGGTAAAATAAATAAATTAGCAGACGATATATAGTGTTTGATTCTTGTATGGGGGGTATTATGGCAGGAATAGAGCTTCTATTATTTATCTGTGTTCTCATTTGTCCTGTGATAGCGGCGATTGCAGGATTTATTCTTATGAAAAATCCACCGAAAGAAATCAATGATACCAAGGGGTACAGAACGAAAAGATCCAAGAGCAGCCAGGAGGCTTGGGATTTTGCGAATACCTATAGCGGCAGAAATACTATGATCTATGGGATAGTAGCACTGGTACTTAGTGGAATAGCCTATGTTTTGGTTGTGAAAAATGCAGGCTTTAATCCACTTGCAGCAATGGTGCTTATTATTTTGGTACAGATGGTTGTCATGATAATCGTTATGATTGTTCCGACGGAGAAAAAGTTGAAAGAAAAGTTTGGGGAGTAAAATCAAACACTTCTGACATGACTTTAATGAGTGGGGGGAGACTCAGTTGAAGAGTGTTTACAACAAAGAAGCACTGAATAGGATTGCGGCTCAGGATAAACTGGACAGGATGATTGTCCTTGTTTCGCCTGCGGTTTGGGTCTCTATTTTCGGTGCTTTTATTATTATCGGAGGACTTCTTGTCTGGGGATTTTTTGGAAAACTCCCTACAAGTGTTGATACTGACGGAATCTACCTAAATGCTGAGGGTGCGAATTACATCTATTCACAGACTGAAGGCTTTGTCGTCTCTGTTAATATCAAGGACAATGATGTGGTTCATAAGGGCGACATAGTTGCGACAGTCGGAGATGAAGATGATATTTACCGAATCAAGCAGCTTGATACCCGCATACAGTATGTCGAGAATATGACCTTTGACTCGGAAATGGACATTGTTACTTCGGATACAGAGCAGATGGCTCAGATAAAGCTTTCCGCAAAGCAGGCTGACCAGGATGCACTAAGCACAGAGGCGGAGCTGCAGCTCAAGAAGGAAAAACTGAAGGAAGCACAGACCCTTGCGAATGAAAAAGAACAGCAGATGCTTGATTTTAAGCAGCAGTTTTTTGCGACACTGAATGTTACGGATCAGGAACCGCAGGTAAAGTATAACGAGGCAAGTACCGATTACGAAAATTGTTCGCAGAGATACGAAACAGCAAAGGCAAACTATATCAGCCTCAAGGAAACTTATTATTCCGCGAAGGAGATATTTGATGCCCAGTACTTCGATTTTGATGCTCTTGAGCATACCGAGGCGGAAAGAAATGCTTTCGAAGCAGCCCTTGCTGATGTGGAAGCCAAGGAAGCTGCTGCAAATGATGCCGAGTATCTTATGCAGGAAGCCGAGGAGAATGTTGAGACTGCTAATAATGAGCTGGACAGTGCAAGAAAAGCTTATCTTGAATATGTAAATTCTCTTTCCGAGACCACGGCCAATAATACTATTGCATCAACCGAATACTCAGAGGTCCTTCAGGATTATGCGTCCGCCAAAGCAGCATATAAAGCTCTTAAGGATGAGATAGATGAGCTTGAGCTTAAGAGTGTTCTGGCAGAGGGGGATATGAAGGTCAATGAAGAAAATTATGAGCAGCAGTTTAACAATCAAAAATCAGCTACGCTCATCGATCTTCAGGCTCAGAGAGATTCGCTTTTAAATAAGGCTTCAAAAGGCCTTATAAAATCAAATGTAGAAGGTAAAGTCTATGATGTTTCCATTGCGGAAGGACAGGGAATCGGAGTAGGAGGAAAAGTGGCAGCGTTGCTTTCCGGAAGTCTTGATGATGATATTGCGGTTTGCTACGTAAGACTTGAAGATGCCTTTAAGCTTAAACCGGGCATGAGTGCATATATTTTCCCTTCAACCGTTGACCGTCAGGAATATGGTCATATTCAAGGGTATGTTGAATCTATAGCAAGCCATGTCGCTTCTCAGGAAGACCTGCAGATGCAGATTGCAAGCGAAGAGGTTGTTAAGCGCTTCGAAAACGAAGGCCCGGTGGTTGAAGTCAGATGCAAGATGGTCTATGACCCCAATAGCAAGAGCGGCTACACCTGGAGTACAAATAAGGGAAATGATATTGAACTGTCCACAGGAACTGTTATTTCGGTAACTATTATAACCGAGGAAAAGAAACCTATAGACCTGCTTATACCGTACATCAAGAATAAGCTTGATTTTCGTGAGGCTGAAGATGGAAAACAATAATAATCCTTCTCCCGAGGAGATCGCACGAAAATATCATAGGGCAAGTGAAAAGAAAAAGAAGAAAAGGGTAAAGGTGATCTATGCCAGGACGCCCACTGTCTATCAGATGGAAGTCAATGAGTGCGGAGCAGCTTCCCTTTCAATGATACTGCAGTATTACGGCAAGTATGTTCCGCTTGAGGAGCTGCGCGTTGAGACGGGTGTTTCACGAAATGGCTGTAACGCGAAGAATATATATCTTGCGGCTGAAAAATACGGCCTCGAGGTTGTGGCAAGTCAGCGCGATTTAAGATCTATGCTTCAAAAGAACCGGCCGCCCTGCATTATTCATTGGAATTTCTCTCACTTTGTCGTTTTTGAAGGATTACACTTTGGATCCTTTTATATAAACGATCCTGCACAGGGGCGCAGAAAGCTAACCTATGAGGAACTTGAAGAAGGGTATTCGGGAACGGTACTTGCATTTAAACCAACCGAGGACTTTACAAGGGCCGGGAAAAAGCGTACGCTTTGGAGCTTTATGAAAAAGCGCCTCGAAGGTCAGGAAAAGACAATGGTTGCACTCTTTTTGATCGGGATTGCACTGATTTTACCCGGAATTCTGACGCCGGTATATTCCCAGGTGTTTCTGGACAGTATTCTTGTTAAGCACAAGATCACCTGGATGAAATGGCTGATTCTTTTCATGATTGTGACAGCCTTGTATTCGGCATATTTTACATATCTCAATTCTAAAATAGCGCTACTGCTCAGGGCCAAAACAAGTCTGATGACTACTGACCACATGATCGCTCATATGCTGCGGCTTCCAATGGTTTTTTATGAACAGCGCTATGCCGGAGATCTGGTGTCGAGAGTATACAACAACATGGCTGTTTCAGCTTTCCTTTCGGGACAGTTTGTAACGGTATTTATAAATGCGATAACCAGTATTATCTACCTATTACTTATGATAGGTTACTCACCCAAGCTGTCGCTTATTGCTTTGGCATCGTCGTTGATTTCGATGGTTGTGGCGATAAGGGTTTCAGACAAGATCAGAACCATGACCATGAAGTTCGGCATGGATACAGGAAAACTGCAGGGTGCTCTCTATAACGGACTATCTTCCTCATCGAGCCTTAAAGCAGTAGGTGCCGAGGGCGAATATGTCGGAAGACTTATGGGATATTACACAGAGGTAAATATAAATGATCAGAAGCTTGGAAAAACCCAGGCTATGCTGGATGTTATCCCACAGAGTATGGGGCACGTAACCACGGTAATCATGCTTATTCTGGGAAGTATAGAAGTAATTGAAGGAAATATGACTCCGGGTATGCTGCTGTGCTTTAACGGTTTTCTTGCGGCGTTTACCTCACCGTTTAACAGTATTGTCAGCTTTATCAGGTCACTTCAGCAGGTGAAAAATGACATGATGCGTGTTGACGACATCATGAATTATAAGATAGAAAATCGCTATGCATCCGAGAGTATTGCGACTGAAGGAGACAGTAAGCTAAAGGGGCGCATAGTTATGGAGGACGTAACCTTTGGCTACAACAAGATGGACGAAGCGCTTATAAGGAAGTTCAATCTTAAGGCAGAGCCCGGTCAGTCAATTGCTCTTGTAGGGGCAAGCGGCTGCGGCAAATCAACCGTATCCAAGCTCCTTAGCGGCCTATACGAGCAGTGGGAAGGCAACATTTTATTTGATGACAGCAAAATAGAAAGTATAAGTCCGGAGGTGATTTCAAGCTCGGTATCGGTTGTGACTCAGCAGATATCACTGTTTGACGGAACTATATATGAAAACATCAGCGGGTGGAACAGCGCGATAACGCAGGAACAGATAATAAGAGCGGCCAAGGATGCCTGTGTGCATGATGACATAGTAAAGAAAAACGGTGGCTACGGATACCGTTTGAAGGACAACGGTTCAAATATTTCAGGAGGCCAGAGACAGAGAATTGAAATTGCAAAAGCACTGGCAACGAATCCGACAGTTCTGATTATGGATGAAGCAACCTCTGCGCTTGATACCGTAACCGAGAAAGAAATAATCGACAACATAAAGAGAAGGCATTGCACCTGCATAGTTGTAGCTCAGCGTCTTTCGACTATTCGTGACTGCGATGAAATAATCGTCCTGGAGCACGGTCGTATCAAAGAGAGAGGAACGCATGAAGAACTTGTAGCCATGCAGGGGTTATACAAAAAACTAATTTCAGAATCGGCGTAATTTATGGATGACTCAAAGGAACTTATAAAGTTAATAGGCTCACAGTCCTTTGTTACCCGGAGCAGTGACGAATACTTCAGGGTGGAAGAGGGCGATGCATTTGTATATATGCAGCTTTCCAAAGAACAGGTGACCGATAGGTCCTTGTATATTTGTGATGCCAAAAAGGGTGATATCATACCAGGACTTTTCTGTTCCTTATCCGATCCCGAAAGGGAGTACAGTTTTGTAATAATTCCAAGAAAAGAGGTATCGCTTTCAAAGCACGAATTAACAGAGGATGATAAAGAGCTCGGCAATAAATTCGCAAACAAACTTGATAATATTCCGGGGACAGAGGAAGCGGATTATCAAAAAAGATTTATAGACTGGTATGACAACACTCTGACCCGGGAGAAGGATGCGATACAAAAGTTTCACCGTCAAAAATTCAGGGATTTTGACGCCAAGCTTGATCTTATAGGAACTCTTTTTCGCAACAAGAGCATACTTGAATATGATTTTTCAACAGATTCGTCCTTATACAACGCCGTAAGCGTAATGTGCGACTACCTGAAGATACCGCTAATAAGCTATGACAGACTTCTTGCTGTAAAGGGGAACGATTTTACGCTTCAGGATATGGCAAGACTTTCCCACTTTATAACCAGAGAGGTCACTCTCGATAAGAACTGGTATAAGAGGGATGCGGGAATGCTTCTGGGCTTCATGAAGGATGATGGAAGACCCGTTCTTTGTGTTCCGAAAAATGCCCATACATACATGATGTATGACATCGAGAAAAAAGAAGAACTCGTTGTGGAAGAGGTAGAGGCGAATGCGATTGAAAAGACTGCGTTTATCATCTACAGACATCTTCCCGATGAATCCCTGACACTTAAGGATGTCCTTCTGTTTGGAATCAGGCCTATTAATTCCTGGGATATTTTTGTCTTTGTCTTGATGAGTATTTTTGTGGCTCTCATAGGACTTGCAATGCCCTATCTGAATGAGAAGCTGTATGACAATCTGATACCGCTGGGGCTCTTTGAACCCATATATCAGGTGGGACTGGTTATTTTCGTTATAATGCTCGGTAATATGTTCTTCAGCCTAGTCAGGAATCTGGCTAATTTCAGAGCCATTAAAACTTTGGAGTACCAGATTGTCGGCGCGACCTTTGACAGGATTTTCAAGCTTCCGCAAAAATTCATTGAGCAGTTCGGATCAATAGAGCTTGTTAACCGTGTAAGTGCAGTGTCGGGAGTTTTTTCTTCCACGGTTACTTCCGGAGTGACTGCCTGCCTTGGCTTTGTTTTGTCGATGTTTTATCTCTACAAGATGTTTGATAAGTGCAAGACACTGGCATGGCGCGGCGTCATAATGGCGATCATATCGGGAATCGTCATGTATCTGTTCGGATATTTGCGTGTGTCCAAGGAAAAACAGAAGCTGGAAGCATCGACAAAAGCAAACGGAATGCTCTATCAGTTTCTGTCGGGAATCCTTAAAATAAAGGTTTCCGGAATGGAGAACAGGAGCCTTTTTGAATTCCAGAAGGCCAACGTCGAAGCTATGAAGTACGACATGAGATCGGCTAGAATCTCAAATGCCGGTTCCATTTTCTCATCGATAATGGCAGTGGCATATACGGGAATAATCTACTACGTAGTAATAAAAAAGAAGCAGTCACTGACAATAGGTGAGTATACTGCTTTTACAAGTGCCTACGGAATGTTTACTTCCGCAGTATCACAGCTCGTAAATTTCTTCCTGACACAGGCGAGTCTTATTCCGGTTATGGACCGTATCAAACCAATTTTCAGTGAACCGGCGGAAGTGGTGGGGCTATCACCCACAGCGAAGGCACTAAGAGGTGAGATTGAAATATGTCATCTGAGTTTTTCCTACGAAGAGGATGAACCCGATGTTTTGCATGATGTAAACATGCACATACAACCCGGCGAATTTATTGGTATAGTGGGATCCTCAGGCTGCGGAAAATCGACACTTCTAAAGCTTCTTCTTGGTTTTGAGGAGGCAAAAGTCGGCAACATTTTTTATGACAGCAGGGATATCAATACTCTCGAAAAAGCTGAGATGAGAAGGCAGATGGGCGTTGTACTTCAGGACGGAAAAATGGTAGTGGGGAATATATATTCCAACATTACGCTTGCCAATCCGGGGATGAAGCCTTCGGATGTCGAACCGCTTTTGGAGGAGGTAGGTCTTGCGGAAGAGATAAAACAAATGCCAATGGGTATGTTTACATCTATTTCAGAGGGCGGTGGCACAGTATCGGGCGGCCAGCAGCAGAGAATTCTGATTGCAAGAGCTCTTGCCAACGATCCCGTAATTCTGTTTTTGGATGAAGCCACTTCCGCGCTTGATAACATAACTCAGCAGAAGGTATGTGAAAACATGGCTGCCAGAAATATTACCCGTGTAATGATCGCTCACAGATTATCAACCGTTAAAAACTGCGACAGAATTTATGTAATGAACGCAGGCAGGATTGAGGAAGTTGGTGCATACGAGGAGCTCATGGCAAAGAAAGGACTATTCTACGAGCTTGTAAGGAGGCAGGAATTTGGAGAAGTATAGATTTTTTGATCCAAAGGATATAGAGGTGATAGGGAACGTAAAGCGTATTATGGAGTACCAGGCACTTATCCCGGGATTTGCTAAGGAGTTTAATGAAAATCCCAAAGAGTATCTCTCTAAGCTCGGGATGGATTTTACACCTGAAGAAATATCCTTTTTACCGAATACAATTGAAAACGGCGAGATAAAAATGCATCCGGCTTATCCCGGAACACCGGCTGAGAAGTATGCGGAATTTATGGATAACAAGTTCAAGTACAGAGATACTATCAGGGAAAAATGTGAGCCCCTAAATCCTTCAATGAAGAAATGGCGGGCCAGACAGATTGCAAGGTGTGCGATGCAGCTGGGAGGAAAATCAAGTGCGCTTATTCATGCACCTTTCTCTGTTGAGTTGTCCGATGGCTGTTCTGTAGGCTGCAAGTTCTGTGCCCTCGCAGCTTCGGGACTTAAATCGGTTTTCTTCTACACAACTGAAAATGCAAAGCTTTTCAATAATGTAATAAATGTGGCTAAAGAAATAATCGGTGACGCCGCCGGAATGGGGACCTTGTACTTTGGCTGTGAGCCGCTGGACAATCCCGATTATGAGAAGTTCAAGAAGGACTATACGGAGTGCTTTGGAACCATTCCTCAGATTACTACCGCCAGATCCACGAGCAACATAGAGAGACTAAGGCCCCTTTTAAAAGAGATAAATGAGACGCAGAAGAATATCTACAGATTTTCAATGCTCTCGGAGGAAATGGTTCATAAGATATTCGAAGCCTTTACTCCGGAGGAACTGATACTGACGGAGATACTTCCGCAGTTCGATGAAGCTCCTTCATCATCGCTTATAAAGAGCGGAAGAAGGGCAGCAGAGGGAGAATACGAGGATACGATTTCCTGCATGTCGGGCTTTGTGGTAAATATGCCAAGACACGAGGTGAAGCTCACCACACCGGTGTGGTCTTCAAAGGAGCATCCAACGGGAGAAGCAGTCCTGGAGGTTGCAAACTTTACTGACGGTGAGGATTTCAGACAGGTCATTTTGGGAATGATAAGCAGGCATATGCAGAACATCATAGGACCTGATGATATGGTAAGGCTTGAGGACGGACTAAAGCTGGAAGTAGCGCAGGATAAGATTGTTATTCACAGCGATAAAGGCATAGAGTTCAACATGGATTTTAAAGGCGATGCCGGGATGTTCGAGAAGACCTTTGAAATTCTTGGGGAAGGCTACAACCGTAAACGTGATATTGTTGCGCAGCTTTCAAAAACAGATGACGGAAAGATCATCCCGAGTGAACTCATCTATTACGTTCTAAATAAGTGGTGGGGCATGGGACTGATACGTACAAAGAGCGGGAAACTATGACATGAACGAGCATGAGCTTTCACTTATCGATAAAAACTTAAATGAAATGAGTCCACAGGACAGCTCCAGAATTATGCTCGGTCTCTCAAATGCCAAGAGGCTGATTGACGTCACAAGCATTATTCCGGGGGCGAGAGATGAGTATATTTCCGATAAAAAGAGCTTTCTTGAGAAATATGGAATTGAACTTAGCGTGGAAGATGCAGATTTTCTGATATGTCCTGCAAATCCTAAGGAAAAGCTGCAAATAATATCGGATCCGAAGCGGATATCAGAGATGCCGGAGAGCTTTTTCAGATACAGACAGTTCTACGGAAATAAGCTGGCATTCAGGGATAAGATGATAAATGAGCTATGCGTCCCGGATAATGAAAAGCTGAAAAAGTGGAGGCTTCGCCAGAAGAGGCGCTGCGACGGGGAGCTTGGAGGCTTAAATGAATCCTTCGTACATACGGTAGTTACCTATGAGCTTGCCAGCGGGTGTTCGGTAGGATGCCCCTTCTGCGGACTCGACGCAGGACCCCTGAAAGAGCTTTTCAGATATACGCCGGAGAACAGCAAGCTGTTTGGGGATGTAATAAGAGTCTGTCATAAAGTTGTGGGTGACGCGGCAGGTAACGGTATGATGTACTTTGCCACGGAGCCCTTGGACAACCCGGATTATGAGAAATTTGAGAAGGATTTTTACAACGAGTTTCACATAGTTCCGCAGATAACTACAGCGGTCTTTGACAGGGATATTGAGAGAACAAGGTATTTTGTGAATGAGTTGTCTAAAGGTATGGGCTTCATTCACAGATTCACCATAAGATCTCTCGAGATGGCAAGAAGTGTATTTGAGAATTTTTCGGCACCTGAGCTACTCATGGTGGAACTTCTTCCGCAGTTTCCCGAGGCACCTTCCTTTGCACCCTATGTTAAAGCGGGAAGGGAAACGGAAAATGAGCATGAACCCATTGCTGATACGGATCCCGGAACAATATGCTGCGTGGATGGTTTTTGCATCAATTTTCCCGAAAAGAAATTCAAACTGATAAGCCCTGTAAGGGCCTGTGAGAGATTTCCGAAGGGGATATACGAATCCGAGTGGATAGGCTTTTCTGACGGAGATGATTTTGAGGAAAAACTAAAAGCCTATATAGAGGAAAAGCTGGAGATTGAAATTCCGCAGGATAATCCGTTAAAGCTGTATGACTATATGGATATTTCCGAGTATAAAAACGCTCCTGCAATAGTGAGTAAATACGGCGAAGCGATTCCTCTTAAAGAACCGTATATGGTCAGGATCGCAGAGCTTTTAAAGGAAGGAAAATACACAAGAAAAGAGATAGCCGGGATGGTAATGAAGGAGAATATTACTGCTCCGGAAAACGCATACTGGTATCTTAACCGTTTGTGGGACAACGGATGCATTATTGAGACGATTTTTTTATAAAAATATAATATTTAGTCGCACGCAACCTGAAGTAAAATTATGTATATATGTGTAGCTGTAAAACCACAGATTAGGAGGTAGTTATGTCTGATAATTATGAACTTACTGAAGAGCAAAAAAAAGAGTTGAAGCAAGCCATTGATGATCAGATGAATCGCATGGGTGAAGTCTTTTCACAGTGCTGGGAATCTGAGGAGTTTAAGCAGGCATTTATAAAGGATCCCAAGGCAATTTTCAGGGAGTACGAAGTAAATCATAATCCGGAGAAGGAATATGTTGTAATTGATTCTCCTGAAAAGACCATTGTGCATGTACTTCCTCATGATGGTATAAAAAGTGCCGTTAAGGGATTCGGAGATTTGCTTTATAAGAAGGTCGAAGATCTTGACGATAAGGATGGCAGACAGATTCTTCTTGATGGCTGGAAGTATGAGATCTATCAGAATACACCTGATAAGTTCTATATAGTAATTCCGCACAGCCCGGAGAATCTTTCTCCCGAAGAGCTGGAGATGGTTAACGGAGGCTGCTTCTTTGCAGTACTAATATTTGTAGCTGAGGTTGTTGCTCTTGCTACAACAGTAGCTGCTGCTGCGGAGGTTGCTGCAGTTGCCCTTGTTGCTGCCGCTATCGTAGAAGCTGCCGCAGCGATGACTACAGCTGTTGCTGTTGCTGAGGGCTGGATGGTTGTCCTTACGGTAACAGTGATTGCTACTGCGAATGAAGCTATTTCGGGATATTTCATTACTACAAATGCTGAAGCAATCAATCATGCCGCAAATGTTGTAACACGATAACACAGATTAAAAAGTTTTGTGATGGGGTAATATGAAGAAGGGGAGAAAAGGCATAAGCAATAAGCCTAAAATGAGTATTGCTGTAGCTGCAGGTTTTGTCGGACTTACGGCTTTGATAGGGTCGCTCTTTTTGTGCGGCCCTTTTTCTAATGTTTTGAGAACCGATAAGCCTTCGGAGTTGTTCACAGAGATAACTGAAAGCGGGTCACCGGAAGGAACAATTGAAAGTATCTTTGCTGAAGGTGATGGTGAATACTATGCGGGGGATGTTGTTCCCGTAAATACCGATAGCCTTGCAGACATGACTGAAGTTACCGCAGCGTCGGAGAATGAGGACTACGGAGATGTTGAATATTCAACCTGTAATACTGAAAGCGGGAGGACGCTAACCGCCACAGCTGTTCCCAGGGAAGGTTACAAGCTTGAGCACTGGAAAGTAGATAATAAGATTGCATATTCTCTTGGCGATAATACCGAGGTGACGGTTACCGACATTTCACAAAACATGGCGCTTGATGCTGTTTTTGGTCCGGATTCTGAAGATGCTCCGGAAGAACTCGTATCGAATTCTTCTGTTGCCGGAGCGTCAACTGACACTGCGAAGTACCAGGTGTTCACAGTGGTTGATCCTGATTGTATACCGTCGGGGAAAACGGCAAGTGATATCGGAATAGTAAGCGGAGGCTTTTCCGCAAATCAGCCGGCCCAGACGCAGATAAACGCTACGGCCAAGACAGGATATAGATTTGACCACTGGCATATAGTTATAAACTATACCGATAAGAATGGTACCTGGCATACATATATGGATTATGATCTGGAATCTAATCCGTATACGATTTATACCACAGTTGATACCGAAGATAAAAACATAAAATCATACAAGGCTATGTGTTATGCGTGGATTGTTCCAAACGAACCGTCTGTGTCCGTTGTCAGTGTAACTCCATATCCGGATGCGGCTACGGTTACTCATAATGGAACAACCGTAACCGGAGCACCTGTCAGAATTGATAAAAGTAAAGATATCGTAGTTAAAGCAGGAACCGGATATAAATTGAGTCAGGCTTATTACACGGGAACAGACGGAGTTACACATACTTTAACTCCGGCATCACCAACGGATACTACAACCATAACTATTCCTACTTCCGGTATCAATGAAGATGTATACCTTCATGTTGAAGCCGTGAAGGATGCTTATACGGTTACCTGTGTAGATGATCCCATAACCGGAGGTGATTCGGAATTATCTTATACAGATGGCTCTTCGACAGTAACGAAGAAAGAGCAGCTCGAGGTACCTTCAGGAAAAGATGTTACAATAACGGCTACGCCCTATACGGGTTTTGAATTTGACTGTTTTTTATCAGCAACGGGAACAGTAATCCCTGAGACTGATAACGGTAACGGATCCTACAGTATAACACTCACAGGAGTTGCCAAGGATCAGACCGTGACCGCAAAATATATAAAAAATACGGTTAAGGTTACTATAGTCCCTTCCCATTCGGGAGGCTTTGGCGGCGGAGGAAATGTAAGCTATAACGGCGGAACCGCAACACCTGTTCAGGCTACCTATGATTATCATCCGAAGACGGAAACGAGCTTTACGATCGAAGCGATTCCCAATACAGTAGATAATTATGATTTTAAGTATTGGGAGGACGATAAAGGAAATCTCTATAATGACAGGGTATTAACCATAACCGGTCTTAGGGAAGACCGAACCTATGTGGCGGTTTTCACTCAGCAGCATGAAGTTACTGTTGTTATTGAACCGTCGCCCAAGGAGGGGGGAACTGTTCAGTACAACGATGAGACTCCGGTTTCGACTACCAAGGCATATATTTACGGCAGAAGAAGAGAGACAGGCTTTACTCTCACGGCTAAGGCAAAAGCCGGCTATGTTTTCCAGTATTGGACAGACAATAAGGGAACTACCTACAACAAAGATATAATAAGAATTTCTAATTTAAATGAAGACCGCGTATATACCGCATTTTTCACACCTGAGGAAAATGCTTATACGGTTGCTGTCACAGCTGATCCTATATCCGGAGGAAGTACTGAAATAATGTACACGGATGATGACGGAGCTGAGATCAGATCCGGCGGACAGCTTCAGATTCCCGAGGGTAAGGATGTTATCATTACCGCCAAAGCTACTGAGGGCTATGTATTTGACTGCTTTCTGATGCCCACAGGAACTGAAATGGCGGGAACACAGATGACGGACGGAAGCTATAGTCTGACCATAAACAATCTGTCTCATGACCAGGCAATCACTGCCAGATTTATCAAGGATTCCGTGACTGTAACTGTGGTAACTACGCCTGCTGAGGGCGGAACGGCTCAGTACAATGACGGCACTTTTGCAGGCGGTACAGCCACCTATGAGTATCATCCGAAGACTGAGTCGAGTTTTAGACTTACAGCCAAGGCCAATACGGAGCAGGGCTATACGTTCAAGTATTGGGAAGACGGAAGCGGCAATGTTTTCACAAATGAAACCTTTGTGGTTTCCGGATTAAAAGAAGATAAGACCTATACCGCGGTTTTTGTTCAGAGTGCGCAGCAGGTTACTGTCGTTATTGAACCTTCGCCGGCAGAGGGCGGAACTGTTCAGTATAACAATGAAGCGCCTGTATCTAAGGCAACGTCCTACATCTATAACAAGGCCGCTGAGACCGGCTTTACGTTAAAAGCTGAAGTTAAGCCCGGATACACCTTCCAGTACTGGATTGATGACAAGGGTAATACCTATACCAAGAGTTCTGTCAGAATCACCAATGTTAATGAGGACAGTGTCTTTACCGCATTTTTTGTAAATGAGGAAGAGGAAGGGGGACTGCGAGTTGTAGCAAGCCCTCCGAGCGGAGGCCATGTAAGGAAAAAGGTCCTGAAAAACGGTAAGTACAAGATTACCGCTGAGCCTAATGAGGGCTGGTATTTCGTCGGATGGAAGAAGGATGACAGGAAGGGCGAAAAGAAAGGCTATGTGTCCAAGGCCAAATCCTTAAAGGTGAAGGATGAAGATATCACTTATATTGGATGCTTTGAAAAGGATGAGAATTATTCCAGGAACACGGACATAATTAGCGAGCATTTTTATGATGAAAAGCGCGAATTCACAGAGCCGAACTACAGCGTAACAAGGCAGACAATAGAGGGACTTGCGGCAGCAGCTGTCTCCTACGACAGACTAAGATACGGCAATGACCTTCCCGGTTTACATGCCTATGGCGCTGTGAAGTCTGTGGAAAACTACTATAAGGAAAAGCTTAATGATTCAGACTTTTCCTTTGCCCGCGGCATTCTTACAACAACTGAGGATGAAGTGATAGGGACCAGCAACATAAAGGATATTGATCCTCTTATGAATTCGGCAAAGAATATCACACTTGATAAGTTTGGGGAGCGCTACGACAGCGAAGTAGTTGCCGCGGTATACACAGAGCCTCCGGAGGATTTCGACGGCGAAGTAAGAACCTACCTGTGGAGAAACACAGACACGAGCATCAACGACAACATTTACGTCATGTACCGCAACTCCGGCTCAGGCTACAAAGAGATGGCAGCAGTCGTTGACGATGACGGCACCGTCCGCTTCACCCTCGAAGACGCCCTCACCGGCACCGAATTTGCCCTTATCCGCGTCAACATCGAAGACAACGTCCAATCCAAGAAGGATTGATGAATGTTCTGAGCCAACTGACGGTGAAAATGAGCATACAGTTTGGGCCTCCGGGCAGTGAGCCTGTGGGGCTTTATCTCTGAACCGTAGCGGCGCGCAGCCTGAGAGCACCGAGCGGGCGGAGCCGAAGTCGGCGAAGCCAGGGCACTCGGAGCCGGGGTGAATTTACAGAATGTCTCTGAGGTGGGAGTAGTTTTCTTGTTCGGGGATGCGGTGAACGGCCGTGTCGGCAAAGACGTTGGCGCGAAGGAGGTCCTGCTTGTCGGGGTGGCGCTGTCCTTCATCGAAGATGGCGATCATTCGGTCGGCGAATTCATCGCCCCGTTTTCCGCGGAGCTCTTCGTAGCGATCACGGATGAAGGCCGGCATGGAGCCCTGGCAAAAGAAGGAACCGAGATAGCGGTTGTCTGCGGGAAGCCAGACAGTAGCAATGGCCTCGACGGACTTGTAGTAGGCGGGATCATTTCCCATGCCACAGGTGCCGAAAAAGGCCACATTTTTTCCATGCAAAGAAGAAATAAGGTCTATGACTTCCAGTGAACAGGTACCGCGGTTAACCCAAAAACCAACGAAATAAGTCTCGGCATCATGCCTTCCGTTCCAGCTTCGTACATTGATCTCTTCTTTGGAGTCGGAAGGAAGCGCATAGAAAATTTCATCGGCTATTTTCTTGGTATTCCCTGTTTCACTTGCATAGATCACTAAATATTTCAGCATGTTTCCTTTATGGTTTTCTGAAAAACTTTATAATTCTGTCGGTAAATTTTACAAAAGCCTCATTTTCACGATAACGTCTCGGAATATTTTTTGAGAAAAGACGAAAGTAACTGTAAATGAGCAGAGCAATTGCTATGTAATATATAAACTCAAAAGGAGTAAGGTACGACAACACAAGGATAACAACCGAAGCAGCCAGACAGGTTTTTGTCAGTCTGTCAGTGCCATATGCACCGTACCGTCCCTGAAAAAAACGATAGAAAAAATCTTTCATATACTACACCTTCGAACAAGATCAATATGTGTTTAAGTTAACACCCCCTCAATCTTAAGGAAAGTATAGTGTTCATGCGGCGAAAATACAATTAATCGCCAATGAATTTCTCTTAAAAATCCATAAATGTATTATTACCTAAACCCAAACTTTATTAACACGAAATAAGCTTAATAGATCACTATTTCCTTGATTTCTAGTAAACGATGATAAATAGTGGTATTATATATGGGATTATTTATTGCATGGATTGTTTTGAATAAAATATTCCATGCAATAAAGATTTTTTGGAGGAAAGTATGCAGATAATTATAGTTGGCTGCGGTAACGTAGGCGCAGCTTTGACTGAACAGCTCAGTGGTGAGGGGCATGACGTTACTGTTATTGAAGAAAAACGTGACGTCATTCAGAGTGTTGTCAACAACTTTGATGTAATGGGCATCGTCGGTAACGGCGCAAGTTACCTTGTAATGAAGGATGCCGGAATAGAGTACGCGGATCTTATGATCGCGGTTACGGGTAATGACGAGCTTAACCTTCTGTGCTGTCTGATAGCGAGAAAGGCCGGTCATTGCAACACTATCGCCCGTGTTAAGAATCCTATTTATAAGAGAGAGATCAATTTCATAAAGGAAGAGCTCGGTCTCTCCCTGGTTGTTAACCCTGAGGAACTCTCTGCGGCTGAGGCAGCAAGACTTCTTAAATTCCCGGCTGCCACCAAGATCGAGACCTTCGCAAGAGGCCGTGCCGAGATAGTGCACATGACCGTTAGAGAAGATACCAGAATCTGCGATAAGTCCCTTAAGACAATACAGTCTGAGATTAAGAGTAAAGTGCTGATTGCGGTTGTATCCCGTGCGGACGAGGTTTTCATCCCGAACGGAGACTTTGTTCTAAGAGCAAACGACGAGCTTACAATCGTAGGTGCATCGAGAAGTATCGCCGAATTTTTCAGAAAAATAGGAATGCCCACCGCTAGAGTACATTCCTGCATGATCATCGGCGGAGGTGCGACATCATATTACCTCGCACAGCAGCTGATTTCATTCGGAATTGATGTAAAGATATTCGATAAGAGCCTTGAGAGATGTAAGAAGCTTTCCGATCTTGTTCCGCAGGCGCTCATAATAAATGCTGATGGAACCGACAAGGATGCGCTGATGGAAGAGGGCATCGTCGGAACGGAATCCTTCGTTGCCATGACCAATCTCGATGAAGAGAACATCATGCTTTCTATGTATGTAAAGAGCGTGAATCCCAAGGCTAAGCTTATTACCAAGGTTCACAGAGTTAATTACGGTGAGATTATCGGCTCACTTCAGATCGGAAGCGTTATCTATCCCAAGAACATCACTGCACAGAGAATTGTCCAGTATGTCCGCGGAATGAGTAATTCCATGGGTAGTAACAACATAGAGGCACTCTATAAGATGAACGACGGCAAGGTTGAGGCGCTGGAGTTCTTCGTAACGGAAGGGGCATCGGTTATCGGCAAGCCTCTTTCAGAGATGCATTTGAAAAAGGGTATCCTGGTGGCTCTTATTAACCGCAAAGGCGAGATCATCTCCCCTAAGGGTTCAAGCGTCATAGAGGCGGGAGATACGGTTGTTATCATAACCAGCCAGCTTGGACTTCAGGATATTTCGGACATCATATCCGACAAATAATTACAGAGGTGATTTTGTATGAACTATAAGATGATCCGTTTTCTGCTCTCACGAGTTTTGCAGATAACCGGAATTCTCATGATGCTGCCGCTGATTGTGGCGATCATATATAAAGAGTACGGCTGTGCCCGCATGTTCTTTTTACTTATTATGGCGTGCCTTGCAGTCGGATCCATCGGCGCACATTTCAAGCCGAAGAATGTTGCAATTTATGCCAGAGAGGGCTTTGTATCCACAGCCCTGACCTGGATTCTTATAAGTATGATCGGCGGGCTTCCCTTTGTCCTTTCGGGAGTAACCGACAGCTATGTGGATGCTGTATTTGAGACGATTTCAGGTTTTACAACGACCGGATCTACGATTCTCACAAGCGTTGAGATGTACTACAGTGTGCAGTTCTGGCGCACCTTCACCCACTGGGTAGGCGGTATGGGTGTGCTGGTGTTCATCCTTGCTATCATGCCCATGGGAGGCGGCTATAGCATGCACCTTATGAGGGCGGAGAGCCCGGGCCCCTCTGTAGGAAAAATCGTACCGAGGGTTCGCGACACTGCCAAGATTCTTTACCTGATTTACATCGGTATTACGGTAACTCAGATTATCCTGCTTATGATCACGGGACTTAATCCGTATCAGGCTATGACAACAACCTTTGCTACGGTTGGTACCGGAGGTTTCGGCATTACAAACAGCGGCGCCAACGATTTTTCAACAGCATCACAGATAGTCATAACCATATTCATGATCATGTGTGGTATCAACTTCAACGTATACTACTATTTGATAACGCTGCGTCCGAAGGAAGCTATTAAAAGTGATGAGGTTAAGCTCTATCTGGTGCTGATGTTCGGATCCGCTTCACTTATCGCATTCATGATTTATAGAAACGGTGTGACTGCAACTCCCTTTGAATCCTTCCATCACTCACTTTTTACTGTGGCATCAGTGATGACGACGACAGGTTTTGCAACTCTGGATTTCAATCAGTGGCCTCAGCTTTGTAAGACTCTTCTGGCGTGTCTGATGCTCCTTGGAGCCTGTGCGGGTTCAACGGGCGGTGGCTTCAAGCTCTCCAGATTCGTCATCTTGATAAGAGCCCTGAAAAATGAGCTGATCTACATTGTTCATCCGAAGTCAGTCAAGAAGGTGTATATGGACGGACATCCGATAGATTCTACGGTTGTGAAGTCGGTATCTGCTTACCTTAGTATGTATGTGGTGATTTTCATTATTTCAATCCTTCTCATTTCCTTTGATGAGTTTGATTATGAAACGAATTTCACGGCGGTGGCTGCGACACTTAACAACATCGGTCCCGGCCTTGGAATGGTCGGTCCTACAGGAAACTTCAGCGCATATTCCGATCTGTCCAAGATTGTTCTTATGTTTGATATGCTGGCAGGAAGACTTGAGCTGTTGCCGATGCTGATTCTCTTATCACCCAGGACCTGGGCCAAGAGATAAATATAAAATAAAAATAAAATAGTGACGATTTAAAGATGTGAATATAAGTCCGGTAGTATAATTGAGATAACGAATTAACGTTATTGAGGGGGAAATTATGCTGCCGGAAAATTATATTAATCGAAAAGACATGCTTGCCTGTGTGCTGTGCAAAGATCCGCCGTGCACCAAGGCATGTAAGAAGATGGATCCGGGAAAAGCGCTTTTTGATATTTGGTTTGACAATGCAGATATCGCAGCACTAAACCTTCCGGAGAATAATGTTTGTGCAAAGTGTGATGCACACTGTGAAGATGCCTGTATCAGTTCCCGCAGGGTTCCGATACAGAGACTTATGTCGACTTTACATAAGGTGGTCGCACCTGAGGCGGAGATTGATGTGCCTGAGGATTACAAACGTCTTCAGTGTGACATCTGCGGAATACCGATTGAGAATCCGTTCCTATTGTCGTCATCGGTGGTGGCATCGACCTATGATATGTGTGCAAGAGCCTTCGAAGCCGGTTGGGCAGGAGCCTGCTTTAAAACTATCTGCTCTTTTGATATTCATGAGGCTTCACCTAGATTCTCGGCGATTACAGGGGATAGCGGAAGCATAGTGGGCTTCAAGAATATTGAGCAGTTATCGGACCACAGTGTTGCTGAAAACATGGAGATTTTCAGAAGGCTGAAAGAGAGGTATCCAAAGAAATTCATTCTGGCATCCATAATGGGACAGGATGAGGACGAGTGGGAATCACTGGCAAGGCTCTGTGAGGAGAACGGAGCGGATGCCATAGAGCTCAATTTTTCATGTCCCAATATGCAGGAGGACGGGCTTGGTTCGGATATCGGGCAGATTCCGGAACTGGTTGAGAAATACACCGCTGCGGCAAAGAGAGGCGCCAATATTCCTGTCCTTGCAAAGCTGACTCCCAATGTGGCAACCATGAGCCCCGCAGCAGAAGCGGCTTTTCGCGGCGGAGCGGATGGCATAGCAGCCATAAATACGATAAAGAGTATAATCGGGGTAAGTCCTTATACCTTTGTTTCAGCCCCGGCGGTCAAAGGAAAATCAGCTATCGGAGGGTACAGCGGCAATGCGGTTAAGCCCATTGCGCTCAGATTCATTTCGGAGATCGGTCAGAATCCCATGCTTAAGGGCATTCACATAAGCGGAATGGGAGGAATCGAGACCTGGAGAGATGCTCTTGAATTCATCCTGATGGGAGCAGGCTCAATACAGATAACCACAGCGGTTATGCAGTACGGCTATAGGATTATCGATGAGCTTAAGGACGGCCTCAATTATTATCTGAACCAGATGGGCATAAATTCCGTCAAGGATATAATCGGTGCAGGCCTTGACAGCGTCAGTGATACCACGGATGTACTTGAGAGGGATTCGGTTCTTTTCCCTAGATTCGAGTCCGAAAAGTGTATAGGCTGCGGAAGATGCGTGATTTCCTGTAACGACGGTGGTCATCAGGCAATCTCTTTTGAGAACAGAAAACCCAAGCTTGACGGAAGCAAGTGCGTTGGATGTCATCTCTGCCGCCTTGTCTGCCCGCAGAATGCAATTGTTCCTTCGAAGAAGAGAATAAATCGTGCGACATAAGATTATAATAAAAACTTATCAAATAATAAAATGATATAATTAGCATTTTATAATAATTTTAGTGTTGAAAAACCGATGATGGATGTATAATAATGAAGTATAGAATAATGACTTATTCAAGAATTTCTTTTATGAAGGGAGAGTTTTGCTATGACAATAAATAAGGAAGCAAGCGGAAGCGATCTGGTTATTGCACTCGGAGGAAGACTTGATACCACTACTGCGCCGCAGCTTGATGATGAAGTTAAGAATCTTGATGGCGTCGAGAAACTTACTTTTGATTTCAAGGATCTTGAATATATTTCATCTGCTGGTTTAAGAGTTCTTCTGTCAGCTCAGAAGGTTATGAATAAGCAGGGCAGCATGGTTATTAAGAATGTAAGCGAAGAGATCAGCGAGATCTTTGAGGTAACAGGTTTTGTTGATATTCTTACAATAGAGTAAGGGAATCCTATAATTATTTGATTTATGAAGGCTGTTGTACTTTTTGAGTACACAGCCTTTTAATTTGAAAAATTATCCCCAAATTTTATTCCCACACGCCAAAGCTCTGGGCACCAATAACAAGCTCATCTTCTAAGAAATCGGCCTTACCGATGCCGTAGATGAGGTTACTGCAGGAAATAGAGTCAAGCTCGGAAACAGGAATCTTCACAGCTTCACCTGAAGGGTTAACTGCAATAAGAAGATTTCCGCGCTTATATACTAAAACTCTCTCGCCTTCTTTGGCATAGACTACTTCAAAAGGTGCGTCGGCCTGAAGGTCCTCGTATTCATGACGAAGAGCGATGATACTTCTTACTGTGTGAAGTATGGAGTCGGGATCACTTTCCGCTTCTGCAAGAGAAGGCGCATCTGCAGAAGAATCCTGCGGTATGTAGAGCATCTCGGAAGAAGCTTCTGAGAAGCCGAAGTTTTTAGCGGAAGCATCCCACTGCATGGGAGAACGGGAGCCAGTCCTATGAAAACCGCCTTCCTTTGTGCGAACATCAGCTAGATAGCGCATACCTATTTCATCACCATAGTACAGGAAAGGCACGCCGGGCATTGTGAAGAAAAATGCATAGGCAAGCTTTATTTCAGAAATATCAAGTGCCTTGGTGACACGGGGAGTGTCGTGGTTACAGGTGATAAAACTTATGTAGCCATAGTCTTTGGAACCCTCGTAGCGGGGAAGGTAGTCCGCAAGGAATCGCTGCGGTCCGTCGCCGCCATCCTTCTTAAAGTAGCTGTGGTCACAGCCTTCTGTCTCACAGTCGCGAACGAGAACATTGTAGCCATTTCCGTGATGATCAAGATAGAAATCTGCGTGAAAACCGTATTTCAAGGCACACTTGGGATTACACCACTCGGAAACAAGAGCTGCTTCAGGGTAATCCGCATCCAGCATCTCTCTGATATTTGTCCAGATAGCTCCGGTCGCACTTTTAACTTCATCATCCTCTTTTACAAGAGAGTCAGCCATATCCACGCGGAAACCGTCGCAGCCTTTATCCAGCCAGAAGCGCATTACATCCTTGATGGCTTCTCGTGTTGCGATACAGGAAGGATGATCTGTGGGAAGCTGCCATTTTTCGGTGATATTCAGCACTCCATAGTTGAGCGCAGGCTGACACTTGAAGAAGTTAAGCATATAGCAGCCGTCACGCTCAGCCTCACCGCCGATGTAGGGGTGACCGGCGATTCCGCAAAAAGCTCCGTCGGTCCAGATGTACCTGTCGGAATATTCGTTTCTGTCAGCCTCGCAGCTTTTCTTAAACCACTCGTGCTCCTCGGAGGTGTGTCCGGGAACCAGATCAAGAAGAATCTTTATGCCCTTATTATGAGCTTCGTCAAAAAGTCTGACAAGGTCCTCATTTGTTCCATATCTCTCTGCGACCTTCTTATAGTCGCGCACGTCGTAGCCCGCATCCTTGAAGGGTGAATCGAAAAGTGGATTAAGCCATATCGCGTTACAGCCAAGCCCTTTCACATAATCAAGTTTTTCAATAATTCCTTCAATATCGCCTATTCCGTCAGCGTTTGTGTCGTTGAAGGATTGCGGATATATCTCATAAAATACTGCGTCTTTTAACCATGCCGGCATGATAGCCCTCCTCGTTTAGTTAGTTTTTTTCGAACACCAAAACCAATAGAAATGTTTAGAAAAACGTTTTCCTAAACTTTTTACATTATTACATATCTGTGAAGTAGATTTCAACATGCAAATAAGGAAACGTGAAATTATATCTGAGGGAGGGCAGCAGTTCTGATATAATAGATGGATATAAAGGTTTTGCCCGGGGGAAATAATAATCAATGGATGAATTATATAACAGACTGGAGAAACTTGCAGAAGCGCTTCCCAGGTTTGATGCGAGTACTCTGAAAATTGTAGCGGTTATCACAATGCTTATAGATCACATTGGAGCCGGAATTTTACTGTATCTTATTAAGGGTGGATTCTACCCTTTTGGCGGTGATTTTGATCATAATGCGGAGATATATTACTGGATAAGACATGTGGGAAGGCAGGCTTTTCCCATCTATTGTTTTATGCTCACGCAGGGACTTGCGCATACGAGGAGTGTGCCGAAATATCTGCGTAATCTTGCTATATTCGGTATCATTTCCGAGCCGTTTTTCGATTATGCAGTGAAGATAAAACAGGATGTTTTTTCACTTGATCTTGTAGCGGTTTTTAACGCAAACAGAGAGATAATTCTTACCAAGTGTAATGTGTTTTTTACACTTCTTGTCGGGCTGATTTCGATTTGGATGATGAAATACGTGGAAGATATGATTTTTGAAGAAGATCCGACTTCACCCTTTGGAGTTTCTGCGGCAAGTCCTTTTCATGTACTTCTGTACCTGGCGCCCTTGGCAGCAGGCTGCATTCTGACGCAGGTAATTCAGTCGGATTACAGGTGGTGGGGAGTTTGCCTCATCGGAATTTTCTATGTCTTTAGAAGGAGCAGGAAAATATCCTGTATCATCGGATATCTGTTTTTTATGAATATGGGAGGAGAGGCGTGGAGCCTTCCGGCTTTTCTTTTGATCATGCTATACAGCGGCCGTCCGGGCACAATAACAAGACGCTTCAAGTATGCTTTCTATGCATTCTATCCGCTTCATCTGTGCCTGATATATCTTGTCAGATGCTATATGGGAAAACTGATGCCTTGAGAATGTACTTCCAATCCTATTCAAACCTTGCCATCGTCAGGAAAAGGGCAACAAGAATAAGAAGCACCATGATAACGAAGATGATTTCGATTATCTTGGCGAAGATACTGAACTGCCTGAAATCTCCGCTGAAGAATAAAAATCTGACAAGCACAAGAAAGAAGAGCAGCTCGGCTATAACAATTATTGCGTCAAAAATGACGGACATGAGGGCTATTGAAGCCATAAACGGAACTGGGATCATCGGCAAATTCCTTCAAAAATTTTTATCAAAAAAATATAAATATCAGAAACATTTTCTCAATTTCATTTTAACACCAAAACATAGTCAAATAGAATCCATAAATCCCTTTTTTAAGCCATTTTTAATACCTAGTTAATAGAATTGTCATTGTTATTGTGATACCATAAAATCGAATTATCATAAAACTATGATGTCGTAACTATGCGGGCAGAGGAGTGTCGATGAAACAAAAAAAGATTACCCTCACAATGCAACTTATACTAATAGTGGCAGCTATTTTGCTCATTGGAGATGCTCTGATGGGTTATGTTATGATGAGGCAATCCCGGGAATCGATTAAGACGATCCTGAATGAGAGAATGCTGGACATCGCCAACAGTGCTGCGGCACTGCTCGACGGAGATATCATGGAATCGATTAGTCCGGCGGATACAGGAACTCCTGAGTACAACAGCCAGATGGAAAGGCTGAGTGCCTTCAGAGACAGCATCGAGCTCAAATATATCTATTGCATCAATGACGATGGAAACGGCAAATTCACGTTTTCAATAGATCCCACAATTCTTGATCCTGCGCCTTTCGGAGCGGAGGTTGTATACACCGATGCCCTATACGAGGCGAGTCTTGGAACCCCTATGGTAGATGAAGAACCATATACCGATGAATGGGGCACTTTTTACAGTGCTTACAGTCCGGTATTTAATTCGGAGGGAAAAGTTGCCTGTATAGTTGCTGTGGACTTTTCTGCAAAGTGGTATGATGACGAGCTTGCAAAATATGCAAGGGTCACCATGATAAATATTGTCTCATCATTGATTGTCGGTATTGCGCTTGTTGCCTTTGCCATGGGAAGAGTAAGGAAGCGCTTTGGAGAGCTAAGCGTTGAGATAAATGATCTTGCTTCCGATATTGATGACATTACTCGTGAGCTTCAGACTCAAACGGATAAGACAGTTTCGGAGCCTGCAGTGATAGAACCTGAAAAGAAAAAAGCAAGCACCGATGCCATCGATGATATCAAGGAAATCAGTGAAAAAATCCACGAGGTTCGCGGTCATATAAGTGAGTATATGGATCATGCACAGAGACGTGCAAACAGCATGATCACGGCTCTGGCTGCGGATTACAGAAGTGTCTATTATGTAAATCTGGACAAGGATGAAGGCGTCTGCTTCAGAGAGCATTCAAATATAAAAAATGGCCTTGGTGAAGGAGAGCACTTTATTTTCAGCGAGACCTTTACAAAGTATGCGAATGATTATGTTGCTGAGAGCTACAGGCCCGGATTCCTTGAATTTATATCACCTGAGGTTATTAGGAAAAATCTTGAAAGCGAACCGATAATAGCTTTCAGATATCTGGTTTCCAGAAACGGAGTTGAGTCCTACGAGATGCTTAGAATAGCAGGTGTTCGAAGGGCTGAAGACAGGGACGATCACATCGTTCATTCTATTGGAGTGGGATTTACCGACGTTGATATGGAGATGAGAAGATCCCTCGATCAGAGCCAGGCTCTTAGTGATGCGCTACAGGTTGCTGAGGAAGCAAGTAAAGCGAAAACTGTTTTCCTGTCAAATATGAGTCATGAGATCAGAACGCCCATGAATGCCATCATAGGGCTCGACAGGATTGCCCTGAGCGACCCCGATATCTCTGAAAAAACCAAGGATTACCTTGAGCAGATTGAAAGCTCCGCGAATCATCTGCTTAAGATAATAAATGACATTCTTGATATGTCCAGGATCGAGTCGGGACGTATGACGATGAAAAATGAGGAATTTTCATTCATTAAATTATTGGGGCAGATCAATACGATTATCGGAAGTCAGTGCAACGACAAGGGACTTAGGTTTGAGAGCAAGATAGTCGGAGATGTTGATAAATACTATATCGGCGATGACATGAAGCTGAAGCAGGTCATCATAAATATCCTTGGCAACGCGGTTAAGTTTACACCAAAGGACGGTACGGTGAGTCTTGTAACCGAGCGAACGGCAAGGTTTGACGGGAAATCAACCCTGACCTTCACCATGAAGGATACTGGAATCGGAATGGATGAGGAATTTATTCCGAAGATTTTTGAACCCTTTGCACAGGAAGATGCTTCCAGTACCAACAAGTACGGCAGTACCGGCCTTGGTATGGCAATAACCAAGAATATCGTCGAGATGATGAATGGTAAAATTGAGGTTACAAGCAAAAAGGGAGAAGGTACAACGTTTGTTGTCTCTGTTACTCTGATGGACTCCGACAGAGTGGACACAGCTGAGGATGGAGATGAGATAAATCCGCAGGAGATGGTTGTACTTGTTGTTGATGATGACGATTTTGCATGCGAACATGCAAAGCTTGAGCTTGAGAAGGTGGGAATAGCCTCGGAGATTGCACACTCAGGAGAGGAAGCACTGGAGATGGTAAGGCTTCGCCATGCAAGGAGAGAACTGTACAATCTTATTCTTATGGACTGGAAGATGCCTCAGATGGACGGTATTGAGACCACAAAGAAGATAAGGGAGATAATCGGTGATGATTCTGCGATAATCATCCTGACCTCTTTCCAGTGGGATGATGTGCTTCAGGAGGCATTGGAATCAGGCGTTGACAGCTTTATCTCAAAACCGCTTAATTCAGTCTTTATTCTTGATCAGTTCAAGGAAGCATTGGTTAAGAAGAATATGGAAAATTCAGCCCGCATAGACAAGGTTAAGCTTGAGGGACGACGGGTTCTTCTGGCCGAGGATATAATGGTTAATGCCAGGATTATGATGAAGGTTCTTGACATGAGGAAGATTGAAGTCGACTATGCCGAGAACGGTAAAATTGCGGTCGAGTTCTTTGAATCCCACCCTGAGTGGTACTATGACGCAATTTTGATGGACATGAGAATGCCCGAGATGGACGGACTCACCGCAGCGGCTGCGATAAGAGCTCTTGACAGGGACGATGCCAAGAAGATCCCGATCATCGCCCTGACCGCCAACGCCTTTGACGAGGACGTACAGCGAAGCCTCCAAGCAGGCCTCAACGCCCACCTGAGTAAACCCGTTGAACCCGACATAATATTCGAAACACTCGAAAGCCTCATCACGGATCACCCGCACAATTAAAAACTTCACACAGTAAATAAGAATCCCGCCTTAGTCGTTTTTTACAGCGCTGGCGGGATTTTATATTTCATGGCATGCTCCGCCTCCAATGGCCTTGGCCCCCATGCAGCCCGATGGCTCCGGGGCCGAGACCATATGCTCAGATGAACCGTCATCTGGCGAAATTCATCAGGCTCTTGGTTTGTCATCATGCGTGGGACAACATGTTTGAGAAATGTTTGCTTAGAGCCACTTACGTTCTTAAGACTTTTTGCTTCTATATTCACTCGCTTGAATTTTCTAATGCTCACGCAGATTTCTTCTATTGTGCATGCTCGATATAATCGCTTTTTCAAAGCTCGTTATCTCGCATGCACTTAAAATCTGCTATGTGAGCATAAGAAAATTCAAAGCTCAGAATAAATTGCAAAAGAGTCTTAAGGACGTTAGTGGCTTTCGCAAACAGTTTTGAGTTTTGTCCCACGCATGAATTAAAGAAAACAAAGAGCCTGATGAATGTTCTGAGCCAATTGACGGTGAAAATGAGCATATGGTCTCTGCCTCGGAGCCATCGGGCTGCATGGGGGGCCAAGGCCATTGGAGGCGGAGCATTTGACAAACGAAATCCCGCCAGCGCTGATGAGAACGGCTGAGCGGGATTCTATTGTATTATGTGAAGTTTTTAGTTGGCGATAATCTTTTCGGGGGGCATGTACTTCATGATCATTTCTTCGAGGAATTTGCCGGGGACAGGTTTTGACATGTAATCATCAAAGCCCAGTTTAAGGTATTCGTCGCGCGCAGTCACGCCTGCGTTGGCGGTAACCGATATGCAGGGCTTTTTTCTGTTTGGATTGTCCGCAGAAGATCTAAGGGTATTCAGCATCTCAACACCGTCCATTCCGGGCATGTGATGATCTATGATAAGAAGATCGTATTCATTTTTCGAAGACATTTTAAGGCCTTCGTAGCCGTCTGATGCGGTGTCTATCGTGAGGAGAGTTTGTTTTAACAACCCCTTGAAAACAGTAATATTAGTCTCGTTATCATCCACGATAAGAATACGCCCGTTAGGGGAGGTGAACAGAGGTCGATAGGTCTCCTTGGTCCAGGGAAGAATTTCTTCCTGGAGCGCGTTGGATCCGATGGGAGCCCAATCAATTACCCTTTGCTTAACGGTAAAAGTAAAGTTGGAACCAAGTCCGGATTCGCTCTCCATCTCCAGCTTTCCTTTCATCAGGGAAAGAAGGTTGCGAATGATGTTCATACCGAGACCTATGTTCTGCATGTTCAGTGATTTCCTGTCACCTAAGTGCTCAAAGGAGTTCGCCATGCGCTTTTTATCATTATCGGAGATACCGATACCTGTATCTACTATGGAAGAAATCATGGATATCGTTTCATCATCCAACTTTGTAAAATTGATAATCAGAGAAATTTTTCCTTCATTGGTATATTTTACGGCATTTGACAAAAGATTCTGATATATCTGGCGCAGCCTGACAACATCACCGTACAACCTTCGCGGCATGTCCTGATCTATCCGAACCTCGTAGGCCAGGCCCTTTGCTGCAGCCAGGCGTCTCGAGGATTTGATCGTTTCGTTGACCATTTGTGGAAAATCATATTCCGTCTCTGCAAGTTCCAGATTTCCCGAATCAATCAGAGAAAAATCAAGCAGATCATTGACCAGAGAGACTACCAGATTGCCGGCAACATGTATTTCGGAAGCCTGCTTTCGAATAGTGTCATCAGAGGTCTCGCGAAGAATCATCTCATCAAGTCCCATGATGGAATTGACGGGAGTTCGAATTTCGTGTGACATGTGGGACAGGAATTTGTTCTTTGTTTTTACAAGGTTCTCGGCCGTCTTTTTCTGCCTGTTGATTAAACCGGCATATAAACTGAAGACGATGATAAGCGTGATGATAATCAGACCATTTTCAATCGTACTTTCTTTCATCTGTGAAACTTTAATTATAGTCATTTGTTCATCAAGAAATGCATCAAGATGTGCTTTTTCTTCCGGAGTTTGACTTATTCCGTTTTGATCAAAAGCATGGTTGTGATAGTCCTGGAGATTTTCCACTACAGTATTTGTGGCTGTGTCCGTAATCTGTCTTGTCCAAACCGAAGTGGTGAAGAAGATCAGAAACAGAAACATTATCCATACAACAGTGGAACTACCGAATCGCCACTCGTCATCCTTTCGACAGATGTAGCGGAAAAAGATGAAACCAAGGACGCTCCAGATAACAAGAATCAGGTAGGACTCCGTGGAAAGAGTTGATACTGATGAAAAACTGGGAATAATGAAGTACATAAAGAAAAAGACGGAACAAAGCATTCCGATTGTGCCGGTAGTTGTAACTATATAATTTTTCTCATCCTTTGATATTTTGAAAGCTACCAGTGAAATATAAAAATACGCAATTGAGGCGCCTATTGAGCTTATATCCACGATCCAACCGATAACACTTCTTCCGAGGAAGGGGATAGGTAATGAAATAAGAACGATAAACGGAATAATATTTTTGGAAATGTGTTTTTTGTCGGAATGTCCGAACCAGGAGGGGAGCATATTCTGTCTGTACATGGACATCATGAGCCTTGATAGTACAAACATGTTGCCGAGGATTCCTGTGAACAATGCCCCTACTATTGTAAGAATGAGAAATCTGATACCACTTTTTCCAAGGATTGTTTCTACTGAATTAAAGACAGGAATGCTATTGACTCCGGTAAATCTGCTAAGGTTATTTATATATGAAAACCAGTCCCCATATGGCTTTTTGGGTGCAGATGCGGCAACGAGTGTGAGGGCAATATAACAAAAAGCACTGAGTAACACAGAAACAATAATAATCGGAAGACATTTTTTAGTTGAAAAATTGAACTCCTCTGAGGCGTGTGAGATGGACTCAAAGCCAACAAAAGCCCATGGAGATAGCGCAATAATATTCATCATCCCAAGGAGCGGTATTTTGCCGGGGGGATAATTAGGCTCTATATTGAAGCCGTTTTTTGAAAGATGGAAGATTGCAGCTATGAAAATTACGGTGATTCCCGCAATCATTATTAAGGCGCAGACGGTCTGTACAATACCGGGAATTCTATTTCCGGCATAGCAAATTCCGCCTATTAGAAGTATTGCAAAGACGGACAGGAGAGCTTCGCCTAAATATACATCGTAGCCTGCAATCTGATAATGGAAGCCGAATTGAAATTTTTTTCCCATGAAATATCTGAAGATCAGCGGGAGTGCCGTGGCATTTGCCCAGGCGATTGAAATATAAACAATCGCAAGGAACCATGAGCAGAGAAATCCGTGATCATAACTAAGATTCGTTCGAACATAGGTAAAGGCTCCGCCTGCATCAGGTGAGTGGTTTATCAAGAAATGATAATTGACGCCGATTATCAGCATAATTGCAGCGCTGATTAGCATGCTTATTATCGTACCGAGAGGTCCGGCTATGGGAAGGAAAGTTGTTCCCGGCATTATGAAGGCACCCCAGCCGACAGCGCAGCCAAAGGAGATGGCCCACACATTTAGCGGAGACAGATTTTTCTGGAGCATGGATGCGGATTTTTTCGTATTGGTTGGTTTCATTTCGCTCACCATTTTTCCTTAAAAGATTCGACAATATCTGCATATTATAATTATCCACCAAGCTGATAAACCTATGATAAACTGAGCATTAAATATCGATAAAAAGTTTTGCGAAAAATGGTTGACAGAATGGTCTATTGCAAATAGACTATAGATATGAGGTCGATTGAGAATAGACTAACATAAAGGAGGATATCATGGCTGTAGAATTAGGGGAAGTTCAAATGCAGTTTGCAGAGCTTATCTGGGAGAAAGAGCCCGTGGGATCGGGCGAACTGGTGAAGCTGTGTGCTGATTCATTCGGATGGAAAAAGTCCACAACCTATACGGTTTTAAAAAAGCTCTGCGAAAAGGGCCTGTTTCAAAACGTGGATGGCACTGTTACATCCATGATTTCCAAAGAGGATTTTTATACGAAAAAGAGTGAGGAGTTTGTGGAAGAGACTTTTGGGGGATCGCTTCCTGCGTTTCTGGCTGCATTCACATCGAGACAGAAGCTTTCTAAAAAAGAGATTGATGAGATAAAGAAGATAATCGATGGGGCGAAGGACTGACAGTGACTTAATGAAGTTGATGACCGGTATTTGATTTGGGCTAGAGGAGAAGTGTGTATGGGGACAATTTTTATCAGGATAATAGGGATGAGCGCAGCTGCAGTGTTTCTGATGCTGGCAGTAATTATTATAAGGATTCCGCTTAAGAAGGCGCCGAAATGGTTTATGGGAGTGCTCTGGGCGCTTGTTGCTCTGAGGCTTGTTATACCATTTCAGATTGAGTCGAAGATCGGATTTTTACCGGATATAGGTAATGTGATTGAGCCCTATGCCGATGGCGGAAGGAGTACAAGTTATAGGACAGAAGTTACAACCCATGTTTTTCAGGCTGATGGAGATGTTGGCAGTGATGATGCTGCAGGCACGGCTGAGGAAACTGTGAAAGAATATCTTCCGGCTGAGGAAATTACAACTACAAGTATAGGAAGCACAGGCACTTCGGGGAGTCTTTTGTGGAATGAGCTTTTCATAAGACTTCAGATGATCTGGCTGTTCGGAATGCTTCTTGTTATTGGCTATGCGGTGTTCAGTTTTGTTTCTATAAAAAAGAAGACGAGCGCATCTATAAAAATGGAGGGCGTGGACAGAGCATATATCTGCGACGAAATCGATACTCCGTTTATATTGGGAATAGTTCGTCCTGCAATATATCTGCCTTCGGGGCTTGACGGCGAGACCACAAGAAATGTTATCGCACATGAGAGAGCACATATCAGAAGAGGAGACCATCTCCGCAAGCAGTTTGGATTCCTTCTTCTTGCGATTCACTGGTTCAATCCGCTGGTGTGGATTTCCTATATTCTGTTCTGCAAGGACATTGAGCTTGCCTGTGATGAGAAGGTTATTAGCCGTATGTCTCTCGATGAGAAGAAATCCTATGCGAATGCGCTTCTTCTTTGCAGTACGCATCAGAGGATGGTGCTTGCTTATCCGCTTGCTTTCGGCGAGGTTGGAGTTGGCACGAGAGTTAAGCAGATATTCAATTATAAAAAGCCGACCTTCTGGCTTATTCTTCTTCTGGTTGTAGTTAGCGGAGCGCTTTCGACTTGCTTTCTGACAAGTGCTGCTGAGAGCGATGTCGCTATGGCCGGAGCCGATGTAAGTGAGAATTCCGAATCCGAAAATGAAGCTGATTCAGTGACAGGGAGTACAGCCGATTTTGATTCTATAAATGATGCGAAGGACAGATTACTCAAGAATTGGGCCGACGCTTTTATTGCAAGAGATGCAGACAAGATTATCAGCTTTTCATCGGAATCTGTTCAGCAAAAACTAATAAGGGAAGGCCTGCTTTCTAAAGAAGATGATGGTGCCACCTTTGGCTGGTCAAGTCCCTGGCCTTTGGTTTCCACGCTTGGTAAGAGTGCTTTTTCCACATGCTATTTCACAGATGATTCCAAGACCGAGGCAGAGTTTCACTATCTGGCGACAGATTCCGAGCCCCATGTTTATGTATGGATAGAAAAGATTAAGATTGCGGAAGATGAGAACGGAGACTACAAAGTAGTCGAAGAGCATATGGACATCTACTATGAGATTTCATCCTTCAAGGACTTCCAAAATGCTTATTATTTGAACAGTGTCGATAATGAGTACATCGATTACGTGAAGAACGGCTTCGGAGAATATCTCAATCAAAATGCGAAGGAAGATAAGGATGGGCTCTACGCAAAGCTGTTTGATCCGGCAGAAGCTGCGAGATATCTTCTGAATCTCTCGGATGATGAATCGCTTGTTACCGTTGGCACAGGTGCTGATAATGGAGAAGGAGTAGTTGTTTCGGTCAAGTTCTTTAAAGAAAATAAGTTCCTGGACATTCTGATGATACAACCCTTTGGTGAAGACAGCATCTATGTGCCCAGGATGGATCTTCCGATAAGCAATTACGGTAAGCTGAGCTATCCGAATTATAATGATGAAACCGGATATGAGTTTACTGAAGAGGATGGCGATTCAGCCGGTGAGGGCGTGACGAATCTTCCGTACACTAAGGACACCGATGCCGAGACAGTGAATCTGCCTTATGAAGGCGACGTGGATTCTGCTGAATATATAGATGAGAATAAATCCGTACTGGATGGTGAGTAATGTGGGGCAGATTCACGAGAATAAGAGCTATTATGAAGATATGGCGGGACGCAAGTGGGAATCTTGATATTCCTATATTACGTCCTGTTTTTTATTGAAAGTTTTATTGAAATGCGTGCATACAATAATAAGTCGGCAGAGAATCACAGTGTTTGTTGTGAGCCTATTGAAATTTATGATATTTGTTTGGGATGCCAAGATATTTGTAAAACTAAGATAATATGGGTACATCGAGAACGCCTGAATGCCAAGATTTTCATATAATCAAGCATATTTGGGCTCGGCAATTTTAAAATACTACCAAGATAACTTGAAGAACTGAAAAATCTTGGTATGGAAAATAGTTGGCATTACCAAGATATTATTAAAAATGGAAATATCTTGGCATGAGGAAGATTCGGGAATACCAAGAAAAAGTGAAAAATAGAGATATCTTGGTTTAGAGAACAATGGGGAATACCCAGAAAAAGTCGGAAATCCAAATATCATGGCATGATCACAATAACATAAAAAATTTGTGACGACCTTTTGTAGGACAGCTAGTGATACTGTATATGGTGTTGTAAAATGGTGTTTGGAAGGTTTCCAGGTATATCAAGGGGTTATCAATAATGGAACTATGAAACCTCAGAACAGATGCTGATACTGGAATAATAAGAAAAAAGAATCAGCACGATACTCGAATACATATATTAGGAAGGACAACTATTTGACTACAGATTCCAACATACAGATTATTGTGGCGCTCAATATGACGCTTATATTGCAACTCCTCGGGGTGTTTTTTGCGGTGCTGGCTGATCCATATATAAAAAGAGAGCATAGGATCAGTCTTTATACAATCTTAGGGCTTGTGACCTTTTTGCTTGTTGAACCGCAAATCAGCGAGGCTTATGGAGAGGTGCTTTATAGGAGTGCACCGGGACTATGGAATACACTGATATCGGCGGCCGGTTATATTATGCGCACAATAGTGCTGTATCACTTTATAAAACTTACAGGAAATGAAAAAGGATTAAAGCTGCTGAAGATTCTCATTATTGCAAATGCGGCTTTATGCTTATCCAGCCTTTTTGCGCCCTGGGTGTTCTTCTATGACAGTGCAGGGCATTGGCACAGAGGACCGCTGAATTACATTATTTTTGTGGTGAGTTTCTTTATGGTGCTTTGGTTCGTGGCAGGGACCCTGATAAGATATCGTGGAATTAGGCACAGAGAGAGTATCGTACCGATTATCATTTCCGTAAATGTTGCAATTGCCGTTGCAATGGATCTTTCGCTGGGGTTTGGCCCCAAAATATCCTTTTTGACAGTGGCGATGACTGAGAGTACCGTATTTTTCTATATCTGGCTGCATCTCCAGTTTGTGCGCGAGCATGAAAATTCTCTTAAAGCTGAACAGAGAATTAAAATCATGATGTCCCAGATACAGCCGCACTTTTTATTCAACACACTCTCAACCATACAGGCGCTGACGGAGATCGATCCGGAGAGAGCGTCTAAGGTCATCGAGGAATTTGCGATGTACCTGAGGCAGAACATCAACTCGCTCAATCAGGAATCACTCATTCAGGTGAAAAAAGAAATAGAGCACACGAAGATTTATTCAGACATTGAGGAAGTGCGTTTCCCTTCCATAAGAATAGATTATGAGATAGAGGATGATGACTTTTTAGTTCCGCCACTGACGATTCAGCCGATGGTGGAGAATGCTATTCGCCACGGAGTAAGAGGTAAAAAGCATGGCTGGGTTTCCGTCAGCACTTTCCGTGAGGACGATTTTCATGTTATCTCTATTCGCGATAACGGTAAGGGATTTGATGTGGATAAGATGATCGAGGATAGCATGAACGGAGATCATATAGGAGTAAAAAATGTACGCGACCGTATCATAGACATGACGGGAGGAACCTTCGTAATTGACAGCGTGATCGACGAAGGAACATCCGTCACTATAAAGATACCGATTATAAGGGAAGATTTATGAAAGCAATATGTGTAGATGATGAGGAGCTGATTCTTTCAAGGACGGTTTCACTTGTTAAAAAAACAAAAAAATTCGATAATGTGGAAGCTTTTTCCAATGCACTGGACGCACTGAAATATCTTGAGTCCGACAGCGCTGAGCTGGCGCTTCTTGACATAGATATGCCTGAGATGGGTGGACTTGAGCTTGCGACAAATATCAAGGACAGGTGTCCCGATATCAAAATTATTTTTCTGACGGGATATTCAGAATATGCTGTTGATGCGTATACCATGCATGCGTCGGGGTATCTTCTTAAGCCCATCGGATATGACAGACTTCTCTCCGAGATTGAGTATGCGCTGGGACCGTCTGCTGCAGGAGTGACCGCTAAAGACAGCGAGAGTAAACCTTCGAAAATCAAGGTTGAGACTTTCGGATTTTTCAATATTCTGGTCGATGATAAACCGGTGGTTTTTAAGAGATCGAAGGCAAAAGAGCTCCTTGCATGTCTCGTCGATCGCCGTGGACAATTCATCTCTCGTAAGGATTTATTCTATATTCTCTGGGAAGATGATGACTATGACAGAGCTAAGCAGAAGTACTTTGACACAATTATAAGAAGTCTCAAGGACACTTTAGAGGAGTACAATATATCGGACATCTTTGAGACTCAGCCCGGGCTTATGCGAATAGTACCTGAAAAAATCGACTGCGACCTGTACCGGTTTCTGGATAAAGATAAGGAAGCAATTGACAGCTTCAGGGGAGAGTACATGAACTCCTATACCTGGGCGAGTGCAACCGAAGGATATCTTGACGACATTTTGTAGGACAGTCGGTGATATAGTTATTACAACATTAAGATTTCCGGTGAGGGGGAGATTCTAATGCGACGATCAGACACACGGTGGCTGATCAAAGTACAAAATGTTTACGAAAAAGAAGAGGCGCGGCTTAGGCCGCGCCCTTTCGTTTTTATGCTGTATCAGGATCAAGATCATATAATTTGTAGTTACTATATGAATCCTCAACATTCAAAGCTAGATAATTCCTGGAGTCTTTTGCCATATTAAGCGCAGCCTTATAACTTTGAAGCACCGCGTCCTTGCTGTAAGTATCAGGAAGAGCAGCATATCCTATTGAAAACATAGTCTGGTAATCGTAGGTATAAGAGTTGCTTCTTGGATAATATCCCTTCAGCACATCCTGATTCAAAAATTGCTGCAGTGCGGATGTCCAGTCCAGCTCAGCGGTTTTTCCGTCGGTATAACTAATCTTTGCTCCGATTACAACGGTATAAGTATGGTTCGGAGTAAGACCTCTCAGCATATAGTTGCCCTGGTAATCGTTCAGGCGATACTGCTTTTTTCCGATCATAGCCTTTGCTGCTTTTAAGGCATTATCTTTTCCGTTTGCCTGGTCCCCGTAGCGCCGAGAACAGGAAGTTCCTTCGGCTTTGTGGAAGTGCAAACTCTTCCGAGAGTAATATTGCACATAGAATATGACGGACTGCCGGGTGCGTATCTAAAGTAAATAAGGGCGCCATGCGATACACACATAGCGCCCTGGGAATTCTCAATATAATGATGTTACTTTACTTTAATCTTCTTTGTCTTGCTCCATCCTGAGTAAACTTTCATGCCATAAATATTTTTATAGCAGCGGATGCGGACGAAGTATTTTTTTCCGGACTTAAGCTTTTTGATCTTTGCAGAGCTCTTGCTTCCTGCAAAGGTTTTCGTTTTTGCATCTGAAAACTTCTTGTTTGTAGCATACTGAATTTCATATTTGCTGGCGCCGGATACCTTGTCCCAGCTTACGGAGATGCTGCGTTTTCCTTTGGAAAGAGAAAAGGTCTTTATTTTTTCCGGAGCCTTAGCGGAGCTCTGCTCAACCGAATCGGCTTTTTTTGCCTGACTGTTATTCTTCGAACTTTTCATTATATAAAACATAAACTGTTTGGTACCGGTGAAATTGCCCTTTCCGGTTACTATTGCATAGGCATAGCCGGGCTTAACATTGTTCGAGTAGGAAACAGTGTAGTCAACGCCGTTTACTAAAGGTGTTCCATTATAGGTCAGAGACACATCGGGTGTCACAGCGCTTCCGGTGGCAGTTTGCGCAGGAATTGATTCACTATCAACAAAGTACATATTCACGGGATTAACTGTAACAGGTATTGAAAAACGGCTTCCATTAGAAAGGGTACCATCTATGGTTGCTGAGCCTGCCCTTTTTCCGATAAGAGTCGACTTGTCAATATCAATAAGTGAGCTGTCTGAGACGGAAAAGCTGCTGATGGGCTTAGTCTGAATGGGACGATATACCGATTCATAGAAAACAGCCTCCTGAACCTTGGACAGATCGTAAGTTTCGCCATAGTCCAGACTTATACGTGAGACGGAAGTTCCGCTTTTTATTTTTGATGAAAGGCAATCCACATTTACGGCCTGTGTACTGTTGGTAGCGGGGGTAGCAGCTGTGGATATGGTGGGACTTCTGAACTCCTGAACCCAGTAATGGGTGCCGTTTCGGATGACATGACCGACAGCTACGCAGGTAAATCCTTGTTCCAACATATTTCGGCGGTGTCCCTGTCCTTCGTAAGGATCATCTGTCTCCTGCCATGCCCGGAATACTGAATCAGCTGAACTATAGCCGTAGGCTATGTTCTCACCCGCATACATATATTGGCTGTATGCAGAAAAGCATTGACTACCATTTGGCCTTGTGTGCTCAAATAAAACGGATATCTCCATGGCTCTTTGCATAGCAGTTTTCTCAAGATCATAATCATACACGAGGTTAGAGAGACCGGTGTAGCGGACCTTCTGGGTGTTACTTTCGTTCCATGCCCATGCCTCGGAACCGGTCCTGAAATCATTGATTGCCTTCAGCATATTTCGCGCACTCGTCTGCTCGTAGGTTCCCGTAACCTGATAGGTCACGATGGACTCAGCGTGCACGGGTATAGGTGAGGTCAGTGCTGATGAAACTGCCATCATCGTGACCATTGCTGTAGAGATTATCCGGGCAGATAGTGATTTAATTGTGAAAACAGATTTTATATTCATATAGCCTCCAATAAGCTTTTATCAGTCTTTCAGAGTATAGCATATAACAACATCAGGTTTGCAACTTTTTTCATGACTGATCTGTATAGATAGTATAAGGGAAATAATTGTATTTTTGCCTGTGAAAATGTATCATAACCATAGTAGATATATGGGGATATCTATTGTTTTACGGAGGGAATGTTATGTCAAAGATTTTTGTTGGGAAATGTCCTCAGTGTGATGCGAATGTATATCAGGAGGAGGGAGAGCAAATAGCAAAGTGCTATTATTGCGGGTCAATTGTCAGTGCGCTCCCTAAGGCCGATACACCATTAAAATGCGTTACCATTGAAGCGGAGGTAACAAAGCGAAGAAAATCTGCTGAGACTAACAGTAAGATTGCACTTGGTCTTGTAATAATGCTCGGCATTTTGTTTGTGGGACTCGGTGTTATGCTTAGCGTTCTAGGCATCAGCTACGCAAAGGAACGCCTTGTTGCTTCCAATAAGAAACAGGAGCCTGCAACTATCAGTAATTTTTATGATAAAACGGATGATTCTGACTTGGATTATGATGAACCGGTAGAGCTTCCTGATGTTGCTACCAATCAGGACATTGAGACCATTATAGAGGAGGAAGCACCTACGGCAGCTGCACCTTCTGAGGCTTTGGACGGATCTGTTCCTCAGTACGGCGACCTCACGGTAAATGAGTGCAAGGCAGTGGAGGATGCGAGATTTTATCTGAATTTATACAGCTTTTCCAGAAGCACTTTGATGGAGCTTTTATCAGAAGGAGAGGATGCGAAGTATACAGAGGCTGAGGCCAGCCATGCTCTTGACTATATGGAAGAGAATGACTTCGTGGATTGGTATACACAGGCTATGCTGGCAGCAGAGGAACTCCTGGAGATCTATCCTGATTACACTAAGAAGCAAATAGTATATTTGCTGACTACAGGTTCTCAGAGATACACACAGAAAGAGGCTGAGTTCGCGGCAGATGCACTCGGCATAAAATAAATCACGTCATTGACGTGTGGTATAAAAAACTGTATATTAAAACAGTTGGCAGAAGTGATGGAATTGGCAGACATGCAGGATTTAGGTTCCTGTGCCGCAAGGCGTGTGGGTTCAAGTCCCATCTTCTGCATTTGCTTTTGTCAGTATTCATAGAGTGTTGTGGAAGTACCTAAACACTAGATGAATACTGACTTTTCTTTTCTTTCACTTTGTTTGTGTAGTGTTGGGGTTGAACGTCATTTTTTACCATGTTTTATATGCAAGTGGGGTCAAAAAAGGGGTCAGATTTGAGGTCGGAAAACGTCCATAATTGATTGGAAAAACAATCATATACAATCACAAAAGTATATGTTAGATTGATTGTAGAATGTTGTGTATCTTCATCACAGAACAAAATAAATAAGCAAAGAAAAATAAAAGAAACTAAAGAACACTAAAGAATATGATGCTCAAAGGAGCCGTAACGGATTGTCGTGGTTTGGCTTGGAGTGGTACTTTTTAAAAATTTATCACGTGGAGGATTATATTATGTATTCTGAAAGTACTTTGAGAAAAAAGGCAAATGCAGTTGGATATTCAATCAGTAAAGGCTTTGTGCATTATTTGGGTAATGGCTATCCGATTGCATATCGAGAAGTTGGATATAATGTTATAGATAATCTCAATAACATAAATGTTTGGGGATGCTATAACGAGGTTTATGATCATCTTTGGAGTTTAGAAGATGTGAACGACTTTATAAAATCCATTTATCAGGATTCAAACCTAGAATTCTAAATAAATACAAATAATAGATACACAACAAAAAGTGGCAGTAGTATGTAAACTATTGCCGCTTTTTTTCTTTTACCCTTTTTGCAAAAAGCTTTTTTGCTCGAGAAAATAGTTTTCATATTCTTCTTTTGCATAATCCGGTGCTGAATGATCAACTTCATACCAACCGTTACCATAGTATTTTAGATATGGAGTAAAGCTGTATTCAGATAAATCATCAGGTTTATTAAACATAGTTGGATAAGCTGGTGTTATTTCATCGGAGTATTCCTTTTCCCACCTACCATTGATTAAGTATGCCATTATTTGTTATCTCCATTGATGCAACTTGAAGTTATTTAGTGATATTTAGGCGCTTAAATAATATAAAGTCTACAAAATCTTGTATTTCTTCCTCTAAAGAAATCATTTCTTTAGAATCCATTTTTAGAACTAGTTTATCTTGATTATCTTTAATCTCATACCAGCAATCTACAAAACGCCGGGTAAATGAATCAACATGCATTCCATTGTTTTTATGCACAAATTTTAGTGACATACCATTCTTTTTTAGGGATTTTTCTATGATAGCCCACATTGAATCGGCTATTATATCTTCAAAATTCACTTTATTGATAAACTCGTCAGAATAAGTCATATATTCTGAATCTCCTAAAAGCCAATCAATTCGATATTCGGGGTATGCCTTTTGTATCATGCGACAATACTTTTCAGATACATCTTTTTCATTATCATCAGACATAGCGCGTGAAAGGTTTTGAGGATCTATGGGATTTCCTTTTGCATTAATCATGGAAAGAGCAAGCTCTTTTCTTGTTATATTTTCTCGGTCTATTAATGTTTGAATCCTAGATGCTCGTATATTTTTAGGGAATGATTTTTTTTTCATGACATATCTCCTTTTTCGCCTAAAACTAATCAAAAATAATTAGTAAATGCTGTCTAAAATTATCAAAAATGATTATATACTACAACCATAGATAAAACAAGTTGCGCGTACTTGTAAACAGATAATTTTAGAAAGGAGAGAAAATGAGAAAAGCAGAGTTTTCAAATGATATTCAAAAACTTGCTACAAAGCTTCAGGCTAGGGAACGTTATAAATTATCAATGGGAACGATAATGAAGATTGCGGAGCAAGCAAATGCTGTTAGGCGTTTTGGTCGTTCAGTAAGAATAGATATAGAGGTTCTAGATAGGGCTATTGAAGAAAAGTATTCGTGAGGGAGAAAGGATGTATGAAAAAATAATATCGTTACTCCAATACGGCAAAGAAAACGCGATACCTAAAGCAATACTTGCCGCACGTCTTGGAGTAACGACAAGAGAAGCACAAAGGATTGTGAATCAAGCGAGAATTGCTGGTTACATTATTTTATCAGATACCGAAAAAGGTGGCTATTATTTATCCAAAGACATTTATGAAATCAAGGAGTTTTACCGCTGGATGGTAAAACGGCAAAGCACCACTTCAAAAGTATTAAAGAATGTTCGGAAAATGTTGAAAGAATCTGATAATCAGTGTGAAGGTCAATTATCATTTGAAGATGTGGAGAATTTCAATGTTTGAGCGCTGGCAAAAACTAGTTGATCAGGAAAAGAAAAGGCAGAAGAAACAGCACAAAAATGAGAATTTTTTGAAGAAATCAAAGAGAGGAAAACAAAATGGATATATCAGAGCTAAACCAATGGAATGATTCAGAAGAAGTAAGCTCCGGTCGTCCACAATGGTACAAAATGTGGGTGGAGAAATACGCTACCGCTTTAGATATCGAAAATCTTGATAATGATCTGACACCAAAAGAAAAGCAGACACTATTTATAGAAATCGGCAAAGTGTTTATAAATTCACTATTTTATTTCATGGGACATGATGAAGGTCGCTGGAGTGAATACAAGCCAAGTACAAGAGATGGACGTATTTTATGGAATGCTTTGAAACGTGATATTGATCAGAGTTACCGAGATTATGAAAAGCGTGTTGAAAATGGTAAGACAGGCGGTAGACCGCCAAAGAGTAGTGAATAAAAAACCAATGGTTAGTATTGGTTAGTAATGGTTAGTATATCAAAGTATTGCTAACCATAGCTAACCAAAGCAAACAGAAGTAAAGAAGTAAAGAATAGATGTAATTAGAGGTATAGAAAAGAAGTATAGGAAACAGAATTAATAGAAAAGAGATATGTATGTGTCACCAAAGTGACACGCGATTGTTTGATTCTATAAAAATTCTATACAATAACATGTTTTAAAGCTCTTAGGAGCTGGAAAGGAAAAACAATGAGTAAAATCAAAATCAATGTTATCAAGTCATTAAAAAACAATGCCGGAGCTATCAAGGAAAAGCAAAGCGAGCTTGAATCTATCCAGCTAAAAATTAGAAAGATGGATTCTGAAAAAGAGCAGGGATTCAAGATTGATGAAAAGAAACGTCATGAGCTGATAGTGAGAAAAGATCACTTGATCACTGTGATTGCAGATTCAGTTAATGCGGCAAAGTTCGAAGCTGAAAAGATTTATGATGATGAAATTGAGAGATTGAGAATTGCAGACATGCCAAAAGCAGAAGATATAAGCCCTGATGCTGAATTGCTAAAGTCCGGAGTGAGATTAACACCGGATGAATTGCTTCACCTGATGAATAAAAAAGAAAATCAGAATACAACTATGTATCGCATGTTTAATGATTTTGCAGAAGATCATAAATACATGGAGAATATAAGTGTTAGACAGGCTTTTAAGACTTCATTTTCCGGACATGCTGATGAAATAGCAGAAATGCAGGATGAAAAAGGAGCTTTACAGTATGTTTCTCGCTGGCTGAATCGGGATGATGCATGCAGTATGATTGACAAAATGCTTGGTGATGGAGAGGTTGCAACGCTGTGAGAAAAACTATAGATGGTTTGTGCTATATACCATTCTTTCAGCATGAAATGAGTTTATTTCCCTATAAGCGAGCATGTAAAAGAATGAGCTTGATAATTGCCCTAGAAACAGCTTTAACAATGATTATGGCTATATTATTAATCAGGTCAAATAAAAGCCACTAAACGGGCAAATATCAATGATTATAGGCGGTTTGATTATGGGTATAACTAATAAACAATGTAAAGCAATTCAATGTTTGCTAACAGCTCCAACACAAGAGGAAGCCGCTAAGATGGCAGGATGTTCATCTTCTACTTTGCGGCGCTGGCTTGATCAACCGGAATTTGTAAAGGCTTATCAGAGAGCACAAACAAAACTGATTGATTCTTGTGTTATGAAGGCTAGAAATATGGTTTCTCCAGCTTTTGAAGTACTGTCAGAGATTATGAATGATAAAGATAATAACGCCCAAACAAGGGTATATGCTTCAAGATCAATAATAGAGTTTTCTTTGAGGTTGGTTGAGATAAACGATATACTTCACAAACTTGAATCGCTTGAAGATTGGAAGGAGTTAAGAGAAGATGAATATCTTTAATAATATTCGCGGTAGGTTGAAGAAGCTGGAAAGGTTCAAAAATCAGGTTACTCCGCTACCCAAAAGGACACTTGATCAGGATGGATTTGTTGCGGCGCTGGTAGGTGATAAGAAATCAAAATACCGGGATGAAAACGGCGGTTATGATCTAAAGCAGATTTTGAATGATACTGCAAGAGAAGATTGGAAAAGTGAATAAAAAAGGCGTATAATTTAAGTGGGTCAAATATAGGACAGTTGATTTGTATATAAGTCGCTTCACTAATCTATACGATAGTGGAGCGGCTGAATGAAAAAAGACTTCCTCTAATACACCTTCTGTTTTGTAACTCAAATTCTCATAAAATAACCGCCTTGCAGAATGTTGCTAGGCGGTTATGCTTTATTATCTCGTTCTATTGTTTCACGTATTGCACGTTTAATAAAACCGTTGATTTTTTCATTTCTGCTTTCAGCATGCTTCTTTATAGTCTCATATTCCGCATTTTGAACATCTAAAGGTATACGCTTTATATTTTTGTCGCGATATTTTTTTGAAGCTTTAGCTGATGCTTCTGTATAGTATTCTGACATATATATACCAACCAAATAAGATTTTTAAAGTATTTTAACATGAATTACCTGACAAAATAAATAGTTGCATATATGTGTACGTATATAATATAATGTGCAATGATAACACATCACAACAAACCACAAACAAAGAAAGGAGAATAAATGAGCAAAAGAAACATGCGGAAGATCATTAACGATACTGATGTTGAATCAGGCTTTGATCTAACTGTATATGAGATCAATGAATTGGTTTCTGAATTGAAATTACAATCAGTTGGTGAACTATTCAACATTATTACTGATGCATTTATTTATGGCTATGCGCTAGGGAAAAGAGCTGAAAGAAAAAGGCTTAACCGTACTGCGAATACGGAAAAGCCTGAAATGTAACCTCGTAACCACTACGAAACAAGGTACATAGTTCTTATATGCTTTGTACCTTGTTTAATACAATAGGAGTATAAAAGCATGGCAAAGAAGCAAAAGAAAAGAAATGATGGAAGATTAAGAAAGTCGTTTACTTTCAATTCCAAGCGCTATTATGTTTATGGTCGTGATAGTCAGGAATTAGATGATAATTACATAGCCAAGAAAAATGAGCTTAAAGCCGGTAAAGATTTTCATGATCGTCCAACATTAAATCAATACTATGAAATGTGGACGGAAGCCCGGAGAAATAGTGTTAAAGAAGCTACTTTAAGATGTCAGTATTTCCAGTACAAATCGTGTGCTGAAATCGTAATAAAAAGCCTAAATAAGCCGTTTGGAGATATTCGATTGGTGGATGTTACTGTAGACGATATAAGGGCCGTACAAAGGGCGTTAAAAGATGGCGGTAATTCTGATCAAACTGTTAATGATAAGATAGCTGTAATAAATCACATTCTGAATGATGCGATAAAAGAACGTCGTGTAGAATACAATCCTTGTGTGGCTGTTAAGAATCTGAAAAGGACTGAGCCCCCAGCACGCGATACGTTTCACCGTGCATTGAGTAGAGAAGAAACAGAAAGATTCTTTAGTGAAGCTGTTGATTCTGCATATTATGATGTTTTTCGTATCGCGGTCCATACTGGGGCAAGAATCGGCGAAATCGGCGCTTTGTTTGAATCGGACATATATGATAATAAGATTCATATTAGAAGAACGTTAACAAAGGCAGAAATAGGGAATATGATAATAGGTGATACAGCTAAAACAGTAAAGGGTCAAAGAGATATTCCGATAAATGATGCAATTTCAGAAATAATAGATCATCAGAAACAGATAAACCGCATTTTATATGGGGATAAGGTTGTAAATATCCATGAAACGATTTTTAAAGCGCCTGAAGGCGGCCTTTTAGTCGCTTCACCAACTAATAGAGAGATAAAACGTATATGTAAAAGGGCCGGCGTAGAAGTGTTCACAATGCACGCTTTTCGTGCGACTTTTGCCACAAGAGCGATTGAATCCGGAATGGACCCAAAGACGCTGCAGGAACTTTTAGGGCATGCATCTATTAAAATGAGTTTGGATTTATACGGCCATGTTATGGATAGCACAAAGAAAGAAGCAATGAAATCATTAAAAATCATATAGACGCAAAAGCGTTTTTGTTGTAAATGGGGTCAAAAGTGGGGTCAATTTAAAGAAAATACAGTATTCATGCGGTGTGAAAGAAAAAATCCCATCTTCTGCAGGAATAAAAAGCCACCGACTCGAAAGAGGAGGTGGTTTTTTATTCCTGCAGAAGATGGGCTCCAATATATACTTTTTTCTACTAACAATTCCATTCCAGTTATGATATATTAGAAGTCCGGCCTAAAAATATAAGGATAAAATAATTAAGGGGAACTAATATATTATGAACGAACGTGAATCACTTGGCAGCAGAATGGGATTTATTCTGCTTTCGGCGGGCTGTGCCATTGGAATCGGAAATGTGTGGCGCTTCCCGTACATGGTTGGAGAGTATGGCGGTGGACTTTTCGTAATCGCTTACATATTTTTCCTTCTGGCACTTGGTATTCCGGTGCTGACAATGGAATATGCCATCGGAAGATCCAGCAGACTCAGTATTCTTCCGGCATTTAAGAAACTCGAACCCAAGGGGGCGAAGTGGCATATCTACGGATACTTTGCAATTGCGGGAAATTACCTGCTTCTCATGTTTTACTCGGTTGTATCAGGATGGATTTTGAGATATTTCATTTTCGCGGTGATGGGCAAATTTGACGGACAGACTCCCGATGAGATAAACACCATTTACTCGCGGATGATGTCCAGCCCTAAAACGCTCATCTTTTTCATGGCACTTACCATGATCATAACCGTATCCGTGGCATCCATGGGACTTAGAAACGGAGTTGAGAAGATAACGAAAATCATGATGGTTGTACTGATTGTAATCATGGTTTTCCTTGGAATCAGGTCACTTACTCTTCCCGGAGCGCATGAGGGCGTGAAGTTTTACCTTCTTCCGAATGCTGCGAATGTGAAAAAAGCAGGCCTCGGTAATGTGCTTTACGGAGCGCTAAATCAGAGCTTTTTCACACTGAGTCTCGGAATCGGAGGCATGGAGATATTCGGAAGCTATATCAAAAAGGAGCGAAGCCTTGTGGGTGAGGCTATGATAGTTGCAGGCCTTGATACCTTTGTGGCTATAGTTGCAGGCCTTATCACGATTCCCGCCTGCTTTGCATACGGTGTTTCACCGGACAGCGGACCGAGCCTTATATTCCTGACACTTCCCAACATCTTTGCTACGATGAAGGGCGGCAGAGTGATAGGCAGCTTTTTCTTCCTGTTCATGTACTTTGCGGCGCTGTCTACCATGATCGGAGTGTTTGAGAACGATGTCAGCTTTTTGATCGATCTTTTCAATATAAAAAGAAAGAACTCGGCGCTTATCGCGGGAGTGCTTATAACTATCGGCTCAATTCCGTGTGCTCTCGGATTCAATGTACTTAGCTCATTCCAGCCGCTTAAGACAGGAAACACTGTCATGGACCTTGAGGATTTCATTGTAAGTAATCTTCTCCTGCCTATAGGATCCCTTATTTGCTGTCTTTTCTGTACTATGAAATTCGGCTGGGGATTTGACAATTACATTGATGAAGTAAACGGAGGAAAAGGCTTAAAGCTCAGTAAGAAGTTTAAGTGGTACTTTGTGGTAGTACTTCCGATGGTGCTTCTGTTTTTATCGGTGTACGGACTAATGAGTTATTTTAAGAAGTGACAATATAAGAAAAATACAAAAAGAACGTATAAAATTTAATTTTTTGTGCATAATACCTTGTTTTATGTTAGAATAGGTTTTGCGTTTTTCTATTATTGAGGGGACAATAATACACTAATGGAGGGAAGTATGAAAAAAGAAAATTTATTCAAGAGAATTGTGGCTACAGTTCTCACAACTGCTATGGTTGTAGGTGCAGCTGTAGTATCACCCGCATTTGGAACAGATGTCCACGCAGAAAACTTCACGGAGACAACACTTCAGCTGTTTGCAAACGCTGAGGACGGAGCAAGTGCACCGGCATTATTTACAATGCCTTGTAAGCTTGAAGAGGAAGGTGAAAACGAGAGAGGTTATGCAAAGGAAGCAAAGGGCTATTTCAAGTTTACATTAGCTCAGGATGCATGGGTATATTTCACCAGCTCAACATCTTCTGATCGTGATAAGCAGTCACTCAGTTCCCGTACTAAAATCTATGGAGATCCTAATTTCTCAAATCAGGTTGCTGAATTTGAGGATCCTTACTTTACAGATGCTAAGAATGATACAGCATTCCTGAAAAAAGGTACCTATTATGGTTATGTTTACGCACATTGTGATAACTGGGATTATTTTGAAGGTAACGTAAATGTTATTGGTTACGGTGTTCCGATTGCAAGTTGTTTCCAGATTAAACAGAAGAAGAAGCACAAGAAGACAATCGTAACAATAAATAATGCTCTTGGAAGATTCAGCAAGTATATGCAGTGCGTTCCTAAGGGAGTTGGCAGCCAGTCACTTTACAATGACAGAGTTTGGAAGGATGAAGGAAAGTGGCACGGTGATGACAAGACTAAGGTGCTGGATTGCAACGAGAACGATCAGTTCACCTTCACTGTAAAGAAGAAGTCCAAGAAGTATACAGTAATGCTTGAGGATATCAATGGTAAGAGATACCAGAAGACCTTCAAGGTTAAGGTAAAGAAATAATATTGTAAGATAAGTTAATGGGCTGCCGGTTTGGCAGCCCATTATTTATTTTCGCGCTCAAGCTGTGCGCCATATACAAAGTACTGGGCAAGGCACAGGATAACAAGTCCAAACAGAACCTCGCTGAGCTCAACACCGAACGCAAATGTTCCGGTAAGTAATCCGAGAATAATATTCGCAAGACATTATCTGTAGGAAATATAATTTTTTCTTAATTGAATTAAGGGTGATACAGAATTAAAATTAAATATAAGGAAATACCATACTAAGACATAAGGAGGGAACGGGCCTATGAAGCTTTGTTTCATCGGTGCAGACCATGAAGTTACCGGCAGCTGTCATTATCTTGAAATTGGTGATAAGCATATTCTTGTAGATTATGGTATGGAGCAGGGGAGAATATCCTTCGAGCATGTGGACCTGCCTGTGAGTGAGGCAGAGATAGATTATGTTTTCCTGACGCATGCGCACGTTGATCACTCCGGAAATCTTCCACTTCTATATGCAAGAGGATTCCGCGGGAAGATATATATGACAAGGCCCACAGCGGATCTGTGCAGCATCATGCTTCGCGACTGCGCGCACATCCAGATGCAGGAGGCTGAGTGGAGAAAGCGCAAAGGCAAGAGGAATAAGGAAATTAAGCAGATAGAGCCGTTGTACACCATGGAGGATGCAGACAACACGCTGCGTCACATCATTCCTTGTGATTACGATAAGAAGATCGAAGTCTGCGAGGGTGTACAGATAAGGTTCACAGATATAGGTCATTTGCTCGGATCTGCCAGCATCGAGGTGTGGCTATCTGAAAAAGGTGCCGATAAGAAAATCGTCTTTTCAGGAGATATCGGCAACAATGATCAGCCGCTTATCAAGGATCCTACTTTCACATCAACCGCGGACTATGTTGTCATGGAGTCGACCTATGGCGACAGATATCACGGCGAAGAGAAACCCGATTATGTCAGCGAACTTGCGGAGATATTAAACAGGACCTTTGCGAGGGGCGGAAACGTGATCATTCCTTCCTTTGCAGTTGGAAGAACCCAGGAGATGTTATATTTCCTTCGTATTATAAAAAAAGAAAAACTTGTCACGGTTGTGCCTGACTTTCCGGTATATGTGGACTCCCCGATGGCTGTTGAAGCGACAGAGGTTTTCACTGACCATGCAATAGAGTGCTATGATGAGGAAGCGATGGCACTTGTGAAAAATAAGATAAATCCCATATCATTCCCGGGGCTTAACCTTGCGATTACAACAGAGGAATCCCGCGCAATAAATGAGGAGGAGACACCAAAGGTTATCATCTCAGCGTCGGGTATGTGCGAGGCGGGGCGTATCAGACATCATTTAAAACACAATCTCTGGAGACCGGAATCCACAATCCTGTTTGTGGGCTATCAGTCAATCGGAACGACAGGACGCGCGATCATCGATGGCGCGGATGAAGTAAAGCTCTTCGGAGAAGTTATTGATGTCGAGGCGGAAATCTGCAAGATGACCGGCCTCTCCGGACACGCAGACAAGGGCGGCCTTATCAGATGGATTCAGGGATTTACGGAAAAGCCGAAGAAGGTATTCATAGTTCACGGTGAGGATTCGGCATGTACTTCCTTTGCAAATTGTCTGAAGGATGAGTACGGATTTAACACCTATGCGCCTTACAGCGGAACCGAGGTCGACCTTATTTCAGGTCAGATAATTAAGGAAGGGGTTCCGAAGGCAGCAGTCAAGAAGACCAGCAAGGTTGTATCCGACGTATTTACAAGACTCAAGGCAGCAGGCGCAAGACTTACTGCGATTATTGCAAGAAGCGAGGGCATGACCAACAAGGACAAGGCCAAGTTTGCCGACCAGATTCTTGCACTTTGTGATAAGTGGGAAAACTGAAAGAAGTATATATGTTAAACAAGGAGCAGGCGCACGGGAGTGCGCCTGTTATCATTATTTCTTTATACAAGGAATGCTTAGTCATTGCCCCATATTTCTATAAATTTATCAAATCTGGGCAATCGGATTTTTAATCTGCCTCTTGAATCCCCATCGACTAAGTGTTTGTTTATCAATCTGTTTCTGAATACAGGATATGATGCCGCATTTTTCATTTGGGATTTGATGTCTTCGGCTTTTCCGTCTTTGGTTTTGTATAAACATCTGACTACTTCTTTTTCACCATCTGTCAGTGATTGCCAAATCAGGTCATATGAATCTTTGAACAAAATGCGTTCATAATCAGGTATGAGGTCGTCAAGTGTTTCATCATCTTTCTTGCTAAAATATAGAGAACCTAATACCTGATATGCATAAGCATATTCACCTGAAACGGATTCTATTCTTCTGGCTTCTTCTGAATCAATTCCCAACAGTTTTTCATACATATAGGCGATATCAAATTTGTTCAGGCCTTTTATTTCTCGTGAATCAGCTCTCTTAAAAAATGTAAGATTCTTTTCTGATGAAAAGTCTTCAATGTTTTCTGATAATCCTGTAACTATCAGGTATATCTGTAGTCCCTCCAACTGCATTGAACCAATCATTGACAAAAGACGGACCATTTCAGGGGTTTTTGAAATATCATCGATTCCAACGAGAACCTTATATTTTTTTTCGTTCGCAATGGTAATCATTTTTGTAAGTGTCGCTTCCTCAGAATAAAAATGCTCATTCTCTGTATATGATCTCGAAACATTAATGGATTCTTCTCCTGATACTACTGCGATATTACCTTTTGCAGATGTGGATGAACTAACAGCTGTTGTTATATTCTTGGAATTGATAAATTTTTCCATGCTGAGCTTTGAAATAAGTGTCGAAACGGCATCACCTGAAGATGACAACGGATATACCAGCCATCCCTTATCCTCTTTAAGTGTGCGAATTACCTTGCTATATTCTACTGACTTGCCTGAACCGCGCAGTCCTGTAATCTTATATACATATTTGGCGGAGTCATCACTTCTGAAATTCTCTATTATTTCATCAGCTATACCATTGTCAATATAAGCCTTTCCGGCAATTCCGGGGGTTCTTGTGAAAGGATCAATTTTCTTGTTCATGATACTCCACCTACTTTCAATATTTGTTCTGATTAAATTGTGCTGCTTGTTATGATTTGTTATTGAGATTTATTATTTGTTATTAATTGTTATTGCTGTTTATTGTTTGTTATCATTTTATTCTGCTTTTTATTTTTAGTCAAACGCTAAATATTGTGATTTTCAAAGATTAATAGTCTAATCCTAGTATTTGTGGTAGAATATACGAGGAGTTTTATTGTAAATTCATGGATTTCTTCTATGAAATATATGCAATCCATGAGATTGCAAGATTTTTTATGTGAGGTGAAAGGTATGAAAAAAGGGATAATTGCAGCGCTTGCATGCGCTCTGTTTGTTACGGCAGTTCCGCTTACGGCAAAAGCCTGGACGGGAACTCCCATCAGGGGATACGACAATCAGGAAAATGCTACTCCTCTGACAAATGGTGAGGCTTATTTTGAAGAAGCCATCATTGAGGATAAGGGATATTACTACAAGTTCAACACAGGAGCTCAGGACGGAGTTAGTCTGGTGAGCCTTGAGTCCGTTGTTGAGAACAGCACAGCCAGCGGTCAGTTCACGGCTAAGATCCTTGACAGATATGGAAGCGTTATTTCTCAGCAGACAGTTGGCGGAGCAGGTGCGGCATACAGAAATGATGCCGGCGGAAGAGCACTTGATATCATGTTCCCGCTTAACGGACTTGCTAAGAATGAATGGTATTATATTTGCCTCAGCGCAAATGATGGCAACGCAAGTGCAAGCTATCCGATTACCAACAGACTTTGTGTTAAATTTGTTTCTTTCCTTCCTGCTGAGGGATTTACCATGAAGCATGAAGGCAACAAGCTGAACTTTAGCTGGAGTAATGTTCAGAAGGCAAATAACTACAGCACACTTAGCTCTTTTGACGGTTTCTGTCTTGAACTTTATGCAGATAATGTAACCAAGATCAAGGAAATCGGAAACGGCGGTGCTACATCATATTCACTTTCTACAACAGATCCCGATCTTTTAAGTCTCGGATATCCGGCAAAGGGCGTTCGTATAAGACTTGGCTGCATTCAGAAGTATCGTTCTGCTCTTGAGCATACGGTTACTACAACTAATTGTGTTTATTCCAACACCGTATTTGTTACGGAAGTGGTTAAGAAGAAGACAGCATCAGCAGTCTCAGACTTAAAGTATGAAATTACAAGAGTTGCCGGTGACGGATCAGGAACAGTTAAGCTTCTTGGTTTCACAAAGACAAATAACAATATCAAGAATGTGAAGATCGGCGCAACCGTAAACATCGATGGTACTACATACAAAATTACCGAGATAGATCAAAAGGCATTTGCCGGTAATAAGAAGATTAAAACTGTAGAGATCGGCGATAATGTGACCAAGATCGGAACAAAGGCATTTGACAGCTGTACAAGCCTTAAGAAGATTACCTTCAGAACAAGAAATCTCAGTTCAGTCGGCAAAAATGCATTTACCAACATAAGCAAGAAGACTACAGTACTCAGCCCCGATTCAAAGCTTAGAAAGAAATACAAGAAGCTTCTTAAAAAGAAGATCGTCGGCGGCGTTAAGTACAAGATTATCTAAGAACTGTTTTGTTCGGAGGATTCAATGAGTAAAGCTGATGAGATTTTCATAAATATGTGCAAGGACATCCTTGAGAACGGTACCAGTACCGAGGGCGAGAAGGTTCGCCCTCACTGGGAGGATGGAACGCCTGCATATACGATAAAAAAGTTCGGCGTGGTTAACCGCTACAATCTTGCAGAGGAGTTCCCGATAATGACTCTTCGCAAGACCGCGCTCAAGAGTGCAACGGATGAGATGCTCTGGATCTGGCAGCAGAAGTCCAACAATGTAAACGATCTGCACAGCCACATCTGGGATGAGTGGGCTGATGAAAACGGTTCAATCGGTAAGGCCTACGGCTATCAGATGAGCGTTAAGCACAAGTATAAAGAGGGAATGTTTGATCAGGTTGACAGGGTTATCTATGATCTTAAGAACAATCCTTTTTCCAGAAGAATTATGACCAATATCTATGTGCACCAGGATCTGTCAGAGATGAACCTATATCCCTGTGCCTACAGCATGACCTTCAATGTTACTCAGAAAAAGGGCGACGATAAGCTCACCCTGAATGCAATTTTGAATCAGCGCTCTCAGGATGTGCTGGCAGCAAACAACTGGAATGTTGTTCAGTACTCTGTTCTGGTTCATATGCTTGCGCAGGTCTGCGATATGAAGGTAGGTGAGCTTGTGCACGTGATCGCTGATGCTCACATCTATGACAGACATGTAGATATTATCAAGGAACTAATAAAAAGAGAGCCGAAGCCTGCTCCGACTTTCAAGCTGAACCCCGATGTTCACGATTTTTATGAGTTCACAAGAAATGATGTCTCGCTTGAGAACTACGAGGTGGCGGGCGAGCAGATCACGAATATACCGATAGCGATTTAAGAGGAAAAATACATGAAAATGATTCTATCTGCCGACGAGCATTGGGGAATCGGCAACAAGGGCCAGCTCCTTATCAGAATTCCAAACGACATGAAGAACTTCAGAGCAGAGACCATGGGCAAGGTACTGGTATACGGAAGAAAGACACTTGAGACCTTCCCGGGGCAGCAGCCGCTTGAAGGAAGAAAGAATATTATTCTTTCAACCAATCCCAATTATGAAGTAAAAAATGCTACAGTAGTTCATGATCTTGATGAACTGAAGGATGCACTTGCAGAGTATGACACGGACATCGTGTATTGCATCGGCGGAGCGAAGGTATACGAAGAGCTTCTTCCGATGACAGATACCTGCATTGTTACCAAGATTGACAGGACCTTTGAGGCTGACCGTTTCTTCCCGAATCTCGATGAATCGGAGGAATGGGAACTTGTCGAGGAGAGCGAGGAACAGGCGTATTTCGATACGACCTACACCTTCAGAACCTACAAGCGGAAGTAATATTTAAAAGAGCATATTATAATGATAAGGACTCCCACGAATTTGTAATGTGATTCGTGGGAGTTTTTGTTTATATAACTTTTATAAAGTATGAAAAAAAGTAACATCTGTAGCGTATAGGTGTATTTTATAATTTTTATATATAGGTATTTTTCTAAGTCCGGAGGTACACGAATGCTGCTGATTGATGATATTCCTACCAATAAAATCGGACCATTAAGGTATAGAGCCGGGAAAGTGTTCCCTTTTGGGGCAACGCTCCGGGAAGACGATAGTGTAAATTTCAGCGTTTACTCGAAGGAGGCCACAGGTTGTACCTTGGTTTTGTTTCACCACGGTCAGAAAAAGCCGTGGATAAAAATACCGTTTCCTGAAGAGTACAGAATCGGAAATGTGTACACTATGCTGGTTTATGGAATAAATGTTGAAACTACGGAATACGGATACATTTTTGATGGCCCCTATGAACCTGAAAAAGGGCTTTTATATGACAAGAACAGAGTGCTGCTGGATCCTTATGCAAAATCGATTTCCGGCAGGACCGTATGGGGGAAGAAACATCGTGAAGATGAGCAGTTTGTTCATAGAGGGCAGATTGTGGATGAGGACTTTACATGGGGCGGGGACAAACCCCTTGAAATTCCGGTAGAGAAGCTGGTTATCTATGAGATGCACGTTCGCTCTTTTACACAAAATAAGAACAGCAATGTCAGGCACAGAGGGACTTATGCCGGAGTTATGGAAAAAATCCCGTACCTTAAGGAGCTTGGCATAAACTGTGTTGAACTCATGCCTGTTTTTGAATTCGATGAGTTTGAAAATTTGAGAGAGGTCGGTGGAAAAAGACTTTATAACTACTGGGGGTATTCCACGGTGGGCTTCTTTGCGCCGAAGGCCGGGTATGCAGCTTCTGCTCCTCTTGGAATGGAAGGTTACGAATTCAAACATATGATCAAGGAATTCCACAAGAATGGAATAGAAGTAGTACTGGATGTGGTTTTCAATCATACTGCTGAAGGAAATGAGAACGGGCCTTACATTTCATATCGCGGAATCGATAACAGGACCTATTATCTCCTTACACCCGAGGGATATTACTACAATTTCAGCGGCTGTGGCAATACCATGAACTGCAATAATCCCATTGTGAGGCACATGGTTCTGGACTGCCTCAGATATTGGGTGACGGCTTATCATGTTGACGGCTTCAGATTCGATCTTGCATCGATTTTGTCAAGAGATAAGGATGGGGCTCCGATGATGAACCCACCGCTTTTGAACAACATAGCCAATGATGTGGTACTTGGAAAATCACTGCTGATTGCTGAAGCCTGGGATGCGGGCGGGCTCTATCAGGTCGGCAATTTCCATCATTGGGGAGAGCGCTGGGCTGAGTGGAACGGAAAATACAGAGACTGCATCCGCAAATTCATCAAGAGCGGTGAGGAACAGGCTCCCGAAATAATAAGGAGAATAAGCGGTTCCAAGGATCTCTACGGGGAGGGAGGTTTCGAATCCTCAGTTAATTTTGTATGCTGTCATGACGGTTTTACACTCTATGATCTTGTATCCTATAACGAAAAGCACAACGAGGCCAACGGTGAGAGAAACCAAGATGGCTGTAATGACAACGACAGCTGGAACTGTGGCTTCGAAGGCGACACGGATAATCCTGACATTTTGGATCTACGGTTCAGACAGATGAAAAATCTGATGACCATACTTCTTACAAGCCGCGGAATGCCTATGCTGCTTTCCGGGGACGAATTTGGGAATACACAGTTTGGCAACAACAACGCGTATTGTCATGATGATGAGATTTCCTGGCTGGACTGGTCGCTTCTTGATAAGAATAAGCACCTGTATGACTATGTAAAAACGCTAATAGCCTTCAGAAAAAGGCATCCTGTTATGTATACGGGTTCTGCGGACGGCGAATATAACGGTACGGGATATCCGGAACTGTCATTTCATGGATGCAGGGCTTGGGATATTGATACGAATTCACCGGGGCTGGCCTTTGCGTACATGTATGCTGAGGATGGCCAAAAGTATGGCCTTAAAAAGAATACATTCATTTATGTAGCTGTAAATGCGCATTGGGAGGATCACGATTTTGAACTGCCTGTTTTGCCTGAAGGGTATAAATGGGAGCTTGTACTCGAATCAGTAGGCTATGGCTATGACGGTTCGGGAAGAATATGTTTAAAGAGCAGATCCACGGCAATACTTAAGGCAAATTGAGAATGGATGATAAAATATATCCTTTTTTCTTGACCAAAGGGGTAGTTTGAGATAATATAATATTTGTTTACTTTGACAGTTTAAAGTGTCAAAATGTTAAAGAGTTAAATAATCACAGGATGGCTTGAAAATACCGGGGTTACACCGGCTTTTTAAAAGGTGCATCCGAAAAAACGAGGAGGAAACGTATGAAAAAGAAGATTCTTGCTATGGTTCTTAGCACAGCTATGATTTTCAGTATGACAGGCTGCGCTCGTACAGCAGGCGGCAACACTACTTCTGAGCCTGCAAAGACAGAGGAGACTGCAGAGGCAGATACAACTGAAGCAGAAGCTGCTGATGATACAGCAGAGGCTGAGGATGCTGCAGAGGAGGTGACCGAAGAGGCAGCTTCTGAGGATGCAGAGGATCCCGAAGGTGGTAAGACTTTCCACGTAGGTGTTATCCAGCTGGTTGAGCATCCCGCACTTGATGCTGCTACAAAGGGCTTCGAGGAAGGCCTTGAGGAGGCACTTGGTGAGGCAGGCTATTCAGTAGAGTTCGATTATCAGAACGCTCAGGGTGAGCAGGCTAACTGTGCTACCATCGCTACAAAATTCGTAAATGACAAAGATGATCTTATCATGGCAAACGCAACACCTGCACTTCAGGCAGTTGCAGCTGCTACAGGTGATATCCCGGTAGTCGGAACATCGATCACAGACTACAAGTCAGCAGGCGTAATCAATGATAACAATGCACCCGGCACAAACGTTACAGGTGCTTCCGACCTTGCTCCCGTAGACGAGCAGATCGCACTTCTTCAGAAGCTCGTTCCCGATGCTAAGCAGGTTGGTATTCTTTACTGCTCATCAGAGGCTAACTCCAAGTTCCAGGTTGACCTTGCTGCCGCAGCTCTTGATGCAGCAGGTATCGGTTACAAGGAGTACACAGTTGCTGATTCTAATGAGATTCAGTCAGTTGTTACAAATGCTATCGCTAACAGCGACTGCCTGTACATCCCTACAGACAACACAATCGCTGATAATATGTCTATCGTTAAGAATGCAGCATGGCCTGCAAAGCTTCCCATCATCTGCGGTGAGGAGAACATGTGCAAAAACGGCGGTCTTGCAACACTTTCCATCAGCTACTATGACCTCGGTGTTACAGCAGGTAAGCAGGCTTTCGAGATTCTTGTAAACGGCAAGAACCCTGCAGAGATGCCTATCGAGTATGTATCCGAAGGTATCACAAACGAGTACAATCCTGAGACTGCTGAAGCTATCGAGTTTGACGATGCTCTTCTTGATGGCCTTACAGCAATCGATATGTCAGAGTAATCTATCGGAATACATTTTAAATAAAAAACAGGCGAAGGTGCTCATATCACGCGAGCACCTTCTTATCTTGTTTTTTCAAAACAAGATAAGCGCTCCGCGGGATGCGCAGCTCGCAGAAAGGTAGTTATTGCTCACGCAATCTGCTCGCGCGCAAGAATTTCGCAAGCGAAATTCTATTTCTATGCGTTGTATATTTTTTTACAAAGGAGTAATATTTATGATCTCGCTATTACATGCACTGCCGGGTTCTGTTGCCCAGGGACTTATCTGGGGAATTCTGGCAATCAGCGTTTTTCTCACATTCAAGGTACTTGACTACGCCGACATGACTGTTGACGGATCCTTCTGTACCGGAGGAGCTACCTGCGTAATGCTTATGCTCTCAGGACAGAGCGTATATGTAGCTCTTATTTGTTCATTTATTGCGGGAATGTGTGCCGGCTATGTCACCGGACTTCTGCATACAATGTTGAAAATTCCGCCGATACTTTCCGGAATCCTTACACAGCTCGGTTTATATTCGGTGAACCTTGCCATTATGGGAAAATCGAACCAGGCGATAAGCGTAGATCAGTATGCTCTTATTGTCAGCCTCAGATTTATCAACTATTCGATCATCATGAGTGTGATCATAGTTGCGATAATCATTTTCCTTCTGTACATGTTCTTCGGAAGCGAGATCGGATCAGCTATCCGTGCTACCGGATGTAATCAGAACATGGCAAGAGCACAGGGTATCAATACAGGCCGCTGCATCAGAATCGGACTTGTTGTAAGTAACGGTCTTACTGCTTTTGCCGGCGGACTTTATGCACAGTATCAGGGAAATGCCGACGTCAACGCAGGTCGTGGTGCTATCGTTATCGGACTTGCTGCGGTTATCATCGGTGAGGTTATTTTCGGATCAAGACATAATTTCGCAGTGAGAATGGGAGTATCTGTTGTAGGCGCGATCATTTACTACATCGTAATCGCAGTTGTTCTTCAGCTCGGACTTCCTTCAACATACCTTAAGCTCTTAAGTGCGGTACTCGTTGCGGTATTCCTTGGAATCCCGGCTATTCAGGGATATCTTGGAATCAAGGTGAAACAGAGATAAAGTAAAAAGAGCATAAGCAGAGGAAAAGAAACTATGTTAGAAATCAAGAATCTTGTAAAGATATTCAATAAAGGAACAATCAACGAGAGAGTCGCTCTTAACGGCGTTGATCTCACATTGAACGACGGAGACTTCGTAACTGTTATCGGTGGTAACGGTGCGGGAAAATCGACCATCCTTAACGCTGTTGCAGGCGTGTGGCCGATTGATGAGGGAAGCATAGTCCTGAACGGTCATGATATCACAAAGCTTCCTGAATATAAGAGAGCGCAGTACATCGGACGCGTTTTCCAGGATCCCATGATGGGAACCGCTGCTACAATGCAGATTGAGGAGAATCTTGCACTTGCTGCAAGACGTGGACAGAGCAGAGGTCTTAAGAGCGGAATCAATAATAACGAGAGAGCAAGGTACAAAGAGCTTTTGAAGTCACTTGATCTCGGACTCGAGGATCGTCTTACCAGTAAGGTTGGACTTTTGTCCGGTGGTCAGAGACAGGCAGTGACTCTTCTTATGGCTTCACTTAAAAAGCCCGATCTGCTCCTTCTCGATGAGCACACAGCAGCTCTTGATCCCAAGACTGCAAAGAAGGTGCTTGAGATTTCCGAAAACATCATCAAGGAGCACGGTCTTACAGCTCTCATGGTTACACATAACATGAAGGATGCCATCGCTCATGGAAATCGTCTTATCATGATGAGTGAAGGTAAGATCATCTATGATGTATCGGGTGAGGAGAAGAAGAACCTCAAGGTTGCCGATCTTCTTCAGAAATTCGAAGAGGCCGGAAATGATGAGGTCAATGATGCTATGGTGCTTTCATAAAGAATAAAAAATAAGCCCTCTGTAATCTGCATGATTCTCTTGGAAGAATAGCAGGTTACGGAGGGCGTTTATTTATTTCATCTTATGAGCGATTAAAACTGCATTTTTGGTTTACTTAACCTTAATGGGTTTGCGGGTGTATTCTGACCATCCGGAGAAATACTTCTTGCCGTCTTTTACAACATAAGTTCTTACGCCAACATAGTATTTCTTTCCCTTCTTAAGCTTCTTGATGGTTACTGTACCGTTCTTCTTTTCGAACTTTACCTTCTTATTTGCAAATGCTTTTTGTACACGATTTTTTTCGAAATACTTATCTGTGGCACAACTGACTATACCCACGGGCAAGCCCGTGGGGTTCTGATTGGCAAGCGTAGCTTGTAATCGTACATCATTTTCAGACTTTGGAGTTACAAGTGTAAATCTGTTTGAATCAGGACTTTCATTACCAAGCAGTCCAACGACCACATTAGCGGTAAATTTCTGCTTTTCAGCAAGGAAGTATAGTCAATCTCCCTGATTATTAAGTTGTTAAGCTACGTTAATTCCACTGTTTAATATCTTGATTTTATATGCCTTGATCCAGGTGATTAAGGTTTTTTCTTTATTGTATTGTGCCTCAAAAGTCTTAGCACATTTGTCTTTATCTATATTTTGCGTTTTAGGTTCATAGCAATAGAGCAGGAATGATGAATACCAGTCTCTTTGTA
>NZ_FOBE01000061.1:0-6169 GCF_900109475.1 Butyrivibrio sp. ob235 | reverse complement strand
CATATCTTATATAGGTTGGTATCGTAAGTAGAATTCTTAATTGGCTCACCTGTACGAAAGTTAACAAATATCAAGTCCTTCATGCAAACTTCTCTATCAAGCCCTGTCCTCGGATCAATGAAAGTCAACACTTGAGATAGTGCCATGGACTCTTTTCTAATACTTCTTTTTTGATATAAGCCATATAAAATCTCAAAAGCTTCTTCTGTAAGCGGAATTGTTCTAAATCCTGCCATTGTTTTCGGAGGACCAGCTCTCCAATAACCACGCTCATGTCTGTACTCTAAAGCCTTATCAATTGTAATGGTCCGATTTTCAATATCAAAGCTGTCCCAGGTAAGGCCTATCAATTCTCCGGTTCTAAGCCCAGTCTGTAAAAGTAGCCTAAACTGTTTTGCATTATGATTCTTGTCTGCGAACTCAAGAAATCTTTCCTGCTCGTCTATCGTCAATACTCTTCGAGGCACCTTTACTTTTTTCATCTTAAAGTTGACGGCGTCCAGCGGATGCTTAACTATCAGATCATTCATCAAAGCCGATTTAAACATAGAGCCAATACATATATATGTCTGATAAACTGTGGATATTGCATATTCCGTCTGCATTTCATTGAAAATCTGCTGACAATGCATAGGTTTAACATCAATCAGAAGCATTTTCCCAATATAGCTTTGAACATTATTATAGTAACGTTCTCTATAGTTTCTTATTGTATTGGGTGATAGCCCCTGCTTAAAAGTCTTTATCCAGTACAGAAACCACTCGTCTACAGTCATATTATATTCAATAGCTGTGTCAGAATGTTTTTCATCCTCAAGTTTACTGATTGTTATCCACTTTTTCGCATCTGCTACACCATCAAAATATTTTTCTACTCTTTTTCCACTCTTATTCGTAAATCTGGCTGAATATAACCCATCCTTTCTTTGCACAATACCTTCACCGATCTCTCGGCCTCTTAAATCTTTGCCCAAAATAATACTCCTTCATATTAAAAGAAGCATCATCACGCGTGTATAAAAATAACATAGAACACCCATTTTTTCAACCATATCAGCCTCCGTCAAATGAGCTCCACGTTATTCAAATACTCGTCAAATGCTTCTCTTTTAATCAATATTTTTCTGCCTACCTGAAAGGAAATCTTGTTTAACGGATCTTTACATAATTCCCTTATTCTGTTTATTCCTATATTGGAATACTCAGAAGCTTCTTCTATGACTGACTTCATAACCGGATGCAAGATTGATTTTAGCGTTATTTAATAATTGTTCACAATAAAACATTGTATAATTATTTTGTCAGTTATTGTTCAGTTAAATTCTGTTTTCATGGCTAAAGGAGATAATTATATGACCCCTGACCAGTATGCAAGATCAAACAAAAAAGTATTTCAGATCAACCTTATTATTGCCTTTACTGCGCTTTTTATGGTAGTGCTGGATGCTGCAACACACGGAATGAGCCTGGGGCTTGTCATCGAGATTGTCGCTGTCCTGGCAGGTGTGCTGCAGATGACGGTTGGATTTATCAAATTCAGAGAGACCAGGTTTGGCGCAGTGGTCATTCTGGGAGGTCCGACTCTTTACTATATCATTATCATGATAATACAACATGATATGATTTTTTATGCATTCGCGATACCGGTAATGCTGTCGTGTATTCTTTATTTGGACTTAAAGCTCTATGTGGTGGGACAGATGACTATGACCATAGGCGGACTTATTGTCCTGGTCAGAAATCTTATTGCTACAGGTTCGATACCCAGGGACCATTTTGTGGCCGGTTTCATAATCATTCTTGCGGGAATTGCCGGAATAGAGTCGCTTAAGATGAGGCGGACACTGGTAAGAGAGGACGACGAGGCCATCAAGAAAGGGCAGGAGACCCAGGAAAAGACCCGTATCCAGATGGTGGAGATCGCCAAGGAAATTACGGGGCTGTTTGATGAGGCCCATGGGGAAGTCGATGAGTTAAAGAGCATCATAGGAAGAAACCACGATGGCATGAGGGAAATTGCGGGCAGCACAGGAAATACCGCAGCTGCCGTGACAGAGCAGTCACATCAGATAGCAGATATCCATGAGCAGACGGAAGTGGCTGATGCCAAGAGAAATCAGATGGTTGAGATGTCCGAGAGCACGCAGAAAGCCGTTATTGATGGGACTAAGGTCATCGACCAGCTCAAGGACAAGACCGCAAATGTTGTTGAGATGAGTGATAAGACGGTGGCATCCACAAGAGCTGTCACTGAGAAGGTCGAAAAGGTTGAGAAGATTGTCGGTTCCATCATATCGATATCAAAGCAGACCAATCTTCTTGCGCTCAATGCTTCAATTGAGGCAGCGCGTGCGGGAGAAGCCGGGAAAGGTTTCGTTGTGGTTGCCGATGAGATAAGGCAGCTGTCGGAGCAGACCAGCAGTGCTTCAAATCAGATCACCAGCATCATGCAGGAGCTTTCCGCTGATGTTCAGAATGCGGTAGACTCTACCAATGCGGCAGCTGAGTCTGTCAAGGCTCAGGACATTCTTATCAGAGAGACCGCAGATACTTTTGAAGAGATCGGGGAGAACGTTGGAAACCTTATAGGAAGATTTAATGATATCGGTACTTCCATAGAAGCTATAGGAAGAAGTGCAACGGAGATCAATAATAATATTGCGAGCCTCGCCGCCACAAGTGAGCAGGTGGCAGCTTTGTCCGGTATGGGCGAAGAGGGAGCAAGGACAGCGGTGGAGAAATTTGATGAGTTTGATATTCTGCTGAAGGGGATATATGATCAGGCGCAGAGGCTGAAATAATGTAATACCGGTCAGAACCGTCCCAATGTCATTTAGATAACGGTACCCCCCTGACCCCATTTTCAATTTATAGTAATCTCGGACTGAGAACCGGAGGAGAAATAATGGCCAACTTAGATAATACTGATGAAAAATTGACAACACAAGATGATTTTTCAGAACTATTCATAAAATTCGTCGATGCCATGGTTGATTTTGAACATTTTTCCAGAGAAACCCTGGTTGATGTTCTTTGCAGATTGGCTCGTTCTTTTCGTCTGACCAAAGTTGTCACAGAGTTTTATAGGAGCAGTGTGGATGAAAAAGACGGCAAGGGAGAAATCCTCTGTGATTTCAATGAAGGTTCTGCGGACATTGTTGTGCTCAAAAAAGAACTCATTTCAAGAACAGGGGCTATAGTTAGAGCCATAGCATATTCTGCCAAAGGCACAGAACATTTGAGCAATAAAGAAGAACAGCAGCTTGACATCTGTCTGCGTTCCATGATGAGTTACGTAGGACGGAACCGTATGCAGACAGCAATCGAGAATCTCGCGTTTCATGACGACAATGGATATCCGAATTTTGCATATTTCTTCCGCCATCTTGAAAAAATGAATAAAACAGGTGGATTTAACGGCTTTACCGCCATTATGTATAACCTTAAGGATTTTTCTGTCATAAATCGTGATCTGGGATTCGAAGAAGGCAACGCCGTTATGAAAGCCCATTTCGATACTTTAAGGGATATGATTGGAAATAGTGGTACTGTGTGTCGTGTGGGCGGGGATAGCTTCGCAGCTATATTCCCAAATGAAATGTTGGAGAAAATTCTCGCTTTTTTTGAAGGCACACCTATCATATATGACCGGCTGACTTCAAGCAGCGCAATCGTATCAGCATATGCCGGAGTATTTATCATTCCGAGTGATTTCAAATATGAAAGGCCGGGCAACATTGTTGAAATGATCTTGCCCACTTGTCAGACTGCTAAAATATCCGATGAAACTGATGTTGTATATGCGAGTATGCAGTATATAGAGGATAAAGAGAATGTTTCAAAAATCCGCAGACATTTTGAAGAAGCTCTAAATAATTATGAATTCCATGCATACTATCAGCCAAAAGTAAATGTTGAAACGGGCAGGATCATAGGCGCAGAGGCTCTATGCAGATGGATCAGGGATGGAAGGATAATACCACCTATGGATTTCATTCCGATACTCGAACGTAACACGGATATATTCCGGCTGGATTTCTATATGCTTGATCTTGTTTGTAAGAATATAAGAAAATGGTTGGATGAAGGGAAAAACGTGGTTCGGATATCTATTAACTTTTCCCGTAAGCACCTGGCTGATCCGGAACTTTTGGATAAAATCGCCAGTATAATAAACCGATATGATATCCCATATGAATACATTGAGATAGAGCTAACCGAGACAACTACAGAAGGCGATTATCTTAAACTCAAAAAGCTGGTCGAAGGTCTTACAAAGATAGGTATACATTCATCCATTGATGATTTTGGTATCGGCTACTCTTCCTTAAATCTTATCAGGGAGTTGCCATGGAACGTAATGAAGATTGACAGAAGTCTACTTCCGATATCTTCAACCGACCAAAAAGATCTCTCTACAGTTCTATATAATCACATAACAGCTATGGCATCTGACATGGGAATCGAATGCATTACAGAAGGTGTTGAAACTGCTGAGCAGGTTCAGCTTCTTCGTGACAATTATTGCTTATATGCTCAGGGATACTATTATGACAAGCCGCTTCCTCTGGATGAATTCGAGAAACGGCTTGAAATCGGACAGTATCCTATCAATTAACATGGCAATAATTTCCAACGCTTTTCCGCTATCCATAAACCATGTTACAGTAAAATTAATGAGGGCTTATCGGACTCCATTTGGTTGTCCTTTTATTAACCTTTTGCAAGAGTGCCCACTCTTAAAATGGGCTAAGCTGTAGACGGTCTTCCTCTTCACAAGGTCAAGATGTGAATTCCACCATGAGTTATGATTCAGTTAAAATCCACCTCATAAACAGGTGGCCGTTACTGCCGCCGAGTGGCTGCTGGTTATCGCATCAGTGGCCGACGGGCGGCGTAAAATGCAGCATAATTTTGTGCCAGGCATTTTTTAGTGTGATTATTCATTTTTTCCACGTATCAATGGACTCCCTCTGGATAATATGAGGGGGGGAGCCCGTATTGCTCAATGTCATTAAGTTAAGATGACACTATAAAGATCTCTACATCTGAAAATGATGTAGGGGTCTTTTTTTCTATCATATGTGAATTGTCAAGGTGCGGCGCCACCTCATGTAAAGGAATCACTTCCTTGGTGGGTGGCTGAATATCGGAAACGATATCCACCTTTACCACGTCCTGCTTTGGAATGGCAACAGACTATGTTGATTAATCCTGTTTTTTGATTATAAAAGGTCATTAGTACATCAAGAGGAACACAAATCCACTTGATACCCCACATACAAACAAATTCTTTTTCATAACATCCCTTCAGTGTAAAATCTGAAGGGTCCTCCCTAAAACAATACCGTGGCAATTTGTCACGGCTTTATTATTGACTTATCCTCTAAAGAATACCATTTCTCAATCACTCTTCACTTTTCAGATTATATCTCCACCTAAGTACTGCAACTCCAATGATGATCACATATCCTGCGAATGACAGCAATGTTGACATCTCTCCCAGGAACAGTATGCCAAGTATTGCGGCGAATATGACCTGTGTATAATGGCCCCCGGGGACGGGGGCAATGTCATTTAGATAAGCCGTCGACTTTTTAATTGAATAGTTATCCCAAATCAGAGGTGAAATACCCTCTGATTTTTTTACGCTTTTTAAAAAAAGCTTGACAAGTCAGCCAAAAAATGTTGCCGCGCCTTGATTATAAGACATTTAGGTAATTGCGAAACGCGCTTTGCTCGTTCGCAATCTTGAATTTAAACAAGGAAGAATTCATGCAGAGCATGAATTCTTTGATGCAAAAATGTGAACTAGCAATTTGGGCGCACTTTAATAAGCATATGGCTTAATGAAGTTGGTAAGTCCTACGCGATTAGCGGTTTTACACTGCGGATATACTCATGATGTTTGATTTTGTCAGCTAGAACGACGGTGATGAGCTGAGTGATACCTGCAAGAATTAGATCAGCATGCAATGTTTTTTCATTTTGTGTGCGACGCCCTGCAAGACAGAGATTCTCTTTCATGTGATTGATATCTCTTTCAACGACGGTTCTGATTTTATAGGTGTTATCCCATTCTTCAGTACCGCGCAGTATCCCTGGATATGCACGTAGATTCTTTTCGGGATAGATATATATCATACGGCCGCAAGGAGAATTAGTGCAG
>NZ_FOBE01000003.1:0-205285 GCF_900109475.1 Butyrivibrio sp. ob235 | reverse complement strand
GTCATATGTGAGCTTCTCTTTTCTGGGATCTGAATCATCAAGAGACTCGCGAAGTACATCGATGATGGTCTGAACGATCTCAATGTTCTGCTTCTCATTGTGTCCGCCGATGTTGTAGGTCTCGAAAAGTCTGCCCTGTTCCTGAACCATATCGATTGCCTTGGCATGATCCTCAACATAGAGCCAGTCACGAACGTTCTTACCGTCGCCGTAAACGGGAAGTGCCTTACCCTCAAGAGCATTGTGAATCATAAGAGGTATAAGCTTCTCCGGGAACTGGAACGGTCCGTAGTTGTTGGAACAGTTGGTTATATTTGCAGGGAACTTATATGTGTCCATATAAGCCTTAACAAGCATATCTGAGCTTGCCTTACTTGCTGAGTAAGGGCTGTGAGGATCATAAGGTGTATCCTCATAGAAATAAGCGTTGGGATCCTCGGGAAGTGATCCGTAAACCTCATCGGTACTTACATGGAGGAATTTCTTTCCTTCCTTGAAGGAACCATCGGGAAGCTCCCATGCCTTCTTTGCTGCGTTAAGCATTGTAGCTGTTCCGAGAACGTTGGTCTCAACAAAGATCTCGGGATTAACGATTGAGCGGTCAACATGGCTCTCTGCTGCAAAATGAACAACTCTGTCGATGTCATTTTCCTCAAAAATCTTGTTGATGGCATCTCTGTCGCAGATATTTGCCTTAACAAATGTATAGTTGTCTCTTCCCTCGACATCCTTGAGGTTCTCAAGGTTACCTGCATAGGTAAGTACATCCACATTGATTATGCGGATCTCATTGTCATACTTCTTAAACATGTAGTGTATGTAGTTGGAACCGATGAATCCGGCACCACCTGTTACGAGATAAGTTCTCATTAAATATCCTCCAAAAAGAAAATCTTTATAAGTTATTTTGTATTCTAACTGTTTACATAAATTAATGCAAATTGCCGGGGAGATAAAATATTAAAATGCCGGCAAGTATAAGCGCCATTCCTATCAGTTTGTTTTTCGTAATCCCTTCCTTGAAGAAAATTCTGCTAAGGAACATGACCATGATATATCCGATAGGTTCTATTATTACGACATACATATAAGGCATATGTCCGTAGCAGATGATTGCCACAAACATCGATACCACCAGTAATCCGTATCCTCCGATAACCAGTATATTCAGATACTGTCTGATAAAGTTCGGATACTCTGTTCCGGAGCTCTTTTTAAGAAGCATCTGTGATATTGAAGCTATCAGCTGTCCGCAAAGGGCAAGTGCAATAAAAGGAATCATGCCGCACCTCCTTTATTAGGAGAATTAAGTACAATTGTTCCTGCTATTACAAGCGCCACGCCTATAACCTTGAGGAGTGTCACTCCTTCATGAAAAAGGATTGTACTCCACAAAAGCGACCACAGAAGAGTCATTGCTTTATTTGCATAGGCTATCGACAATTCAAATCGCTTTAAAAGCTGCTGCCAGAGTATCGCATATATACCCAGAACAGCAAAATCCAGGAGATACAGTAATATAAACTCTTTTGATAAAAGCTTGTAGTTGGAAACAAGTTTACTTATAACCGTCGTCAGGGAATAAATGAAAACAGCTCCCTGAAGAACTATGATAGCCCGAATCTTATTTCCCATATATAGCCTCCGCGAAATGAGTGGCAATATGCTTGTTGGCATCCTTATTTACATGAATGTTATCAAGCAGATTCTCTGCACTGTTCCCCTCATCTATAGTCCCGTAATAGTTATCTATAAAGGAGACTCCGGTCTCTCCGCAGGTATCGATCATATGCTGAAGGTATGTGGTAAGCTTACCGTTACCGAAGTCCACCCTGTCTCCGTTTTTAAGAAGTCCGTCTGCATCGTAGGCATAGCAGAAGGTAAAGGACATGCATACAATTCTTATAAAAGGATATTTTTCCTGAATCATTCTGATACCCGAATCCAATGCTCCCATGTAGGTTACAGGATCCATCTTATCTCCGGGATTCATACCGGGACGGAGCTTGATATAATCTGAAGCATCGTAGTAAATAACCAGAGTATCAACAGTATTCATATCAAGATCACAGAGCGCCTGAGCATGCTGCTCCAGTGTGATATCTCCCAAAGTCCAGGCTGCATCAAGAATTTCCTTCGTGCCATCCTGCGTTAATGCCTTTGCACAGTTATAAAAACTGAACTTATCCATGATGTCGCCCTGGCCATCAGCAGTTCCCAGTGCAACTGTACTTCCGCCAAATCCTGCATTTATCACAGTGCTTCCTGTACTTTTGGCAATCTGTTCACATACACCGTCTTCGGAAAGATCATAAGTAACGGAATCATTACCGAGTACAAGTATGGTCTCCCGGCCATCATCCTCATGCCCCTCTCTCTTATCGGAAGGCAGAAGAAAAATCTGATCAAGGATTTCTACATCATATTCCGAAGTATCCTCGTCGACCTGCTCAACATCTCTTCCTTTGTTCCACTTGATCAGTCTGAAAGATCCATAACCGATCAGTATAACGATGAGTCCGAGAATCACCAGATGTACCCATCCGGGTATTCCTCCACCGTTTCTGTTTCCTTTGTCCTCTGATCTGAAATCTGTCATAAAAAACCTCACTTACCTAAATAGATCCTAATCAGTATTCAGCAGAAAGCAACTCTTCAAAATCGAATTCCGCAATTATCCGCCGCATCTTTTGAAGTTCATCTCTGAACTCTTCAATGCTTCTGACTTCATGCGTTCCATCAGCAAAACACTCGGTCATATAGCGGTTTATTCTCGGATTATAATGCGTATAATCCGCATAGTTATTAAGGTCTGTCACTGTCTCCTCCATATTTTGAAAATAGAACAGACGCACATTATCATACTTCAAAAGTTCGTTTGCCGCAAACTCATATTGCTTCATCGTAGCTTCAAAATGATTTTCCGTGAGCACATTATTCCAGTAAAGAATGCTGTAAGGCGGGAAAAAAATATAAAAAACCGTATCCGGATTATTTTTTATAAATGGTAAAATATTTGTCTCCAGATTTTCTTTCGTCTGAGGTATCAGGAGATCAGCATCCATTTCATCGATAACAGCCTCCGGAGCCTCATAGCCGTGCATAACATACTGAATATTGTAGTAATCCTCCGTCCACCAGCTGGCGTAGACCTCGGACAGATTTGTTCCCTTTTTCTGGATAATCGGCTTGAGGATATACTCAAGAATCACATCCTTATTCCAGAGGTACTTCACATCATTTATGGGATTTTTGTCATAAAGGTACATCGGAAGCTCATACTTAATTTCATCCGTAGCCGCAGTCATAGTCGGTATATCAAGCCCTAAAAACACAGCCTTAACGGGATTCTTCTTCCTTGCTGGAGTATTTTTGTCAAATACAATACTTAAGATATTGTAATCATCTCGCGGATAAGCCCCACTGTAGGAGAGCTTGAGCGTATTTAGTCCCATAAGCTCACCAAAATCATCCGTATGGAAATTAACAGTCATTGATGATCCTATTATACAGCTGTCATAATCCATCCTCTCCGCCATTCCTGGATTTTGGGAAAGCTGATTATCCACGATATAGGGAAATCCCTGGAGCGGCGCATGAAAATGGAAAAACGGATCAACATAAATTACTATCGCCGATACAAAAAAAAGCAGCACCAGTACCACCGCGCAAAAGCTGAATATGAAGTTTTTGGCATTTCTTTTACTCAAATTTCATACCTCAAACTATCAGAAATTAACATACAAAAAGGTGCTGACACCGCCAAGGCTCAGGACTCCCCATACAAAAATCACTCCGTAGAGCATTGATACGGCAAGGGATCCCACCCTTGAAGCATCCTCTTTCTTACATATAAAAGCTGCACTTTTCTCTGCTATTTTCCTCGCCGTATTGCCGCCAAAAATCATAATTGCAGAAAAAATCAGTATTATCCACATACAAATGTAATTACTCTTACTCCATCCGGGTATAGGTGTGATTTTAAACATATACCAGATTTCATCCATCATAAAGCATTCCGCAAACTTGATTGATATATGGAGACCTCTCCAGGCATCGATATTGACAATTTTGCCAAGAAGAGTAAGTGCCTCGGGTATATCTTTTGCCCTGAAAAAAACCCAGGCTGCTGTCACATATATAAAGGTAAGAGCTGTATTAATGGCATGTCTAACTCCTAAGGCCATTACATTTCTAGCCTTAGCAAGATCTTTTTCACTTTCATCTTTGGCATGCGCGGCTACACGAAAAACCCTTAGAAGCACCATCAGCACGCCATGCATCATACCCCATATAACAAAATTCAGGCCATATCCATGCCATATTCCGCTAACCAGGAATACTATCAGAATATTGATATAAGTCCTTGAAATTCCCTTCCTGCTGCCGCCCAGCGGTATGTAGACATATCTTGTAAAGAACTTCGTAAGTGAAATATGCCATCTGTCCCAAAACTCAGCTATATTTCCAGAGGTATACGGAGCATCAAAGTTTCTTGTGAGCTCCATTCCAATCATCCTGCAGATTCCTTCAGCCATATCACAGTACCCGCTAAAGTCAAAATACAGCTGGAAGGAATATGAAACCGCAACCAAAATGGCATCGAGCGCTGACATAGTCGTAACGCCGCCATAACCAAAATCCACACCTTTTCCGAGCACCTGCGCAAGAAGCACCTTCTTGGCAAGTCCCATGGAAAACAGCATTATTCCGTATATGAAATCCTCTGCTTTTAGCTTTTTTTTACTAAGATCCTTAAGGCCACCCATTACACTCTTATAATCGGCAATCGGACCCTGCAGAATTTTAGGAAAAAAGAGAATGTAGCACAGATAATCGACAGGATTGAAATCTGCTTTTATCTCCTTTCCCAGCTCAGCTATAAACATTATCTGAGAAAAGGTGTAGAAGCTCACCGCAACAGGCATTGCGCCGCCGCCAAAAAACTTAAAGCCCGCAAGAAGCAGGGCATTACCTGTTATGGCAACAGCTTTTATTGCAGTCACAGAGCCATCTTTTTCTAAAACTACGCTTTTTATCTTTTTACATAATACACATGAGAATATCAGATTCCAGACAATGCTCAAAAGAAAGATACAGATAGAAAAAGCTCCGTATCCCACGAAGAAAAAGGCTGACATTACTATCAGCCATAGCTTCATCAGCGTATCCGCTCTCTCATTTTCAGATAAAAAACGCTGAATCCCCCATACTCCCAAAAGGAAGACGGGTAGAAATATGAAAATAAAGGAATATGAATTAAATGTCACTGAGCAATCTCCGGATCCTTATAGATATTGTATCCACCAACCATATTTACTAATTCCAGTCCCATATCCTCAAGTTTTACATCAATCTGTCTGTCTTTGTACATAACAATGTAATTGCACTGAGCCTGTCTCGTAGCCTCTAAAAGTTCCTCTGCATTGATAACTTCGGGTTTTTGAAAAGCTACGTAAACGGCATTGTAATAATCATTATGGATGACGTCACGTCCGTAAGGCATAAGAATATTCGTGTCATACTGCCTTACAAAATGGATAAACTCCTCCGGGAACACCGCTCTTACTCTGGGTTCTCCCTCCTCCGGACTTATCTCATCACATACATCGATAACAACCTGCGGAATGTGGTAAGCGTTTTCTGCATCCTTAACATACTCATTTTTATAAACCAGGCTTCCGCTAAGGATTATAAGTGCACTGACAACCACCAGTCCGATCCGCTTATGCTCCATGAATAATTTGCATCCTGCATAAGCTATTATCGCACTCATGGGAATAAGCCATAAAATTCTGTAATAAGTATCTCCACCATCTGGAATTTTTGCCACATATGCAATTCTGGTTACCGGAATAAAAAATCCCACTAAAATGATCAGAGGAGCCACGACCATAACAAGCTTTTTCCTCATATCCTTTTCAGCAATAAGAAGATACAGCATTGAAGCTAAGAACAGCACAAGAAGATATCCATTACCGCCATACTGCTTGAATATAACCCAGGCCTCCATAAAAATTCCGTACATTTAGTCACGTATAATCCAATCATGTTAGAAAAGTGATTGGATTATTCCTTTCTCCCAGGTTCTCTGGGCTATTTCTAATCCTTTTCTGATATATTTATTTAGGCACTGTGGATCTGTTGCTATTTCATTACAGCTTTGACTGGTACGAGGTGACTCAGACCACAGCTTTTCGTCTAATACTGGTAATTAGTTTGTTAACGCTTGACGTTTAGATTTACGTGATTACACAGTCGATTTCTCTGTGGTAGACAACAGTGCCCACTATAATAATCAGGAGGTTTTTTCTAATGTCTATGTACTTTGCTGGAATTGATATTTCCAAGTACAAACATGATTGCTGCATTATAGCTGCAGCCGATCAATCTGTAACAGCTAAGTTCACTTTCAAAAACAATAAAGAAGGATTTGAACAGCTTCTCACTACAATCAACTCATTATCCGGTCCTGAGGACATAAGAATAGGGTTTGAATCAACATCTCATTATGCCCTGAATCTTGAGCTTTTCCTTGAAAACGCCTCGCTAACGTTCATGGAAGTAAATCCAGTCCTGATATCGGAATATAAAAAATCGACCACTCTAAGGCGTACAAAAACCGATTCTGTTGACTGTGAATCCATTGCTCGCTGGTTAATGACTGTTGAGTACAAACCCCATTCAAAAGGATTTTATCACTCTTATTCTTTAAAGTCATTAACACGTCTTCGTGACAGGTTAGTCCGTCAAAGATCCTTATATCTTGTTAAACTCACAAATGTTCTTGATCACACTTTTCCGGAGTTCAAGCCATTCTTTAATGAGAGCTTTTCTAAAACTGCTTTATATTTATTAGAAAACTACGGCTCTGCCGAGAACATGTCTGCCATGAATGAAACAGACTATAACGAACTCCGACGCATATCTCGTGGTAAGTTCTCTCCTCAACAGTTCTTGGAGTTGAAGCGTTTAGCGGCTGATACTGTTGGTATCAATAATTCTATATTTGATGTTGAACTTGAAAGCTTACTATCCCTGTACAAATCCTTGGTCAAAGAAATCAATACTCTTGAGGGTGAGATTATAAGGCTCATCAAAGAAGTTCATCCTCATTTCATGACCATTCCAGGAATTGGTCCTATTTCTGCTGCAGTAATCTACGCAGAATACGGGGATATCTCTAACTTTTCATCACCCGCACAGATGCTTGCTTTTGCTGGAATTGAACCAAGTGTAAATGATTCCGGTACAGAATCCAACGGTGGCAAAATGGTAAGGCATGGATCATCTCAGTTGCGGTATGTATTGCTAAACTGCTGTATTCCTTTAATTCGTTTCGATATGACTTTTGCAACTTATTATGCCAAGAAACGTCATGAAGGCAAACCACATAGGGTAGCTATAACCCACGTTGCGAAGAAACTCATCCGAGTAATCTTTGCTTTAGAAAAACAGGACATAGACTTCAATTCTCAAAAACTACGCTAATCACGAATAGCATCGAATCCGGTTACCATCTGAAATACGATGTATTCAGATGGTTTATTAAAGTTACCCTCCCGCCAATAATTTCAAAAATTTCTCTAAAACCTATTGACTACTAATAGTTTGTCACCTCACTATAATGACGCATATATCAGCAGATAAATCCCGGTAGGTACTACTGACAGTATAGCCTTGGGAATTATCCTAAAATCTCTCGTATATATAAGAAGAAGCAGCGAAAAGAGTCCTGCCAGACCTGTCCCGAAAACAATACCCATGGAACTCATAATTCCCGCAACCATATTGAGAAGAAAAAGAAGTATCCATGCGCTGTTACGGACCACTCTTAATCCTCCTCCGGTCTCCTCATTCCATAAAAATCCCGGTTTTCTGCAGTCATCAAACATCCACAAAAACAGCCAGATGACAAACGGTAAAACAAAATTTGCCACCATGGATTTTCCCTGCCAGGTTCTCATCATAAGAAATGTCTCAGGAGTGTATATGGAAGTGTTGCCAAACATCGCCATAAGCGAAATAAAAATCATATAAACAGGCAAAATATCCTGCCTTCTTCCCATAAGAATACGTCCAATTTCCAAATAGATGAGATAAGTCATTGGAATTAAAACGAATGGCATTACCACGTGTGAAACAATAGTTGCGTGAATACCACTCATTTTTGCAATAAAAGCTATCCACATCGTAAATACAGCCAAAGCATGCCTGCTACCAAGTGGAGTAGAGATTCCTAAATATGGATGAATAGTGTTCATGACATCAGCCTGCTGGGCGAGGACTGATTCCACAACGTAATAAGCATCATCACCATCAAAGGGTGCCTTTACAACAGCCATAACAAGCTGGAAAGCTACTAACAGTGCAAAAAGCCCCCAATATATCAGACTCTCTTTGGAATACTGGAACTTCATTACTCTGACATCAGTTCTGGGGCTTATCATTGCCTCCGGCTTCGCTCTCTGATCCCCCGGAAAAAACAAAAAGAAGATATTGGCTCCCTTTGTATAAGCTCTTTGAACATCCCATAGTCTTGCGGCAAATCCCACAACAGCAAGAAAAATTTCCACTCCCGCGTAGACTATACTGCATTTATGAAATGCCCCATATTGTATCTTAAGCATGCACCAGATTGCGATAACCTCAAAAACAGCAAAGGACAGCAGATATCCGCACAAAAAGGTAATGCCTATTGTTTTTTTGGTAAAGGGCAGGATTCTCTGAACTAAAAATCCCATACCCATCGGCACTATAAACAGCCACAATAATAGAACCAGTGCGGATGTCACCCACATACTCAGTTAACCTCCTCCCTCAGCATAGCTTCAAGGTGTTCTGCAAAAATGTTAATTCCCGTGAGGTTCTCTCCGCCTCTGGGGATAATAAGATCAGCATATTTCTTACTGGGCTCAATAAACTGTTCATGCATAGGCTTGACGGTCTCTGCGTACTGTGTGAGTACCGATGATACGCTTCTTGCACGCTCAATAGTGTCCCTTCTGATTCGGCGCATAAGTCTCTCGTCAGCATCAGTGTCGACAAACACCTTAACATCCATAAGATCCCGCAGTTCCTTGTTCTCGAGGATAAGAATGCCCTCAAGAAGAATTACCGGCTTAGGTACAATATGTATTGTCTGATCTGAGCGGTTATGGATTGCATAATCATAAACCGGGATATCCACTGCTTCGCCGCTTTTGAGCTTTTGAACATCCCTGATAAGAAGCTCGGTATCAAAGGATGACGGGTGGTCATAGTTAAGTCTTGATCTCTCATCATAAGTAAGATCATTGTGTGCCTTATAGTATGAATCATGGCTTATAACCACAATGTCATCACCGAATTTCTCTCTTATTCTGTTTACGATGGTGGTCTTTCCGGAAGCTGATCCTCCCGCGATTCCTACGATACATATTTTTTTCATTTTAGAACCTCACTATCTTTTATAACTTAAATAACGGACTCCTTATTCATCAATCTCATAGCTGTGAGAAGACTCGCAGTAGATATGTGAAAGGATTTCGCCGTTCTCATTATCATAGGTCATGATCTGAACATCATCCTTTAAATGCTCATCATCATAGAGGAAATTGGTATCCTCATCCGATGTAAGATACAACAGCCTGAATCTTTTTTCAACAGGAATGTAGGTCATCTCCCCCATAGCTGTCGACATATTCTCAAGCTGCTCATAATCAGCAGCTTCATACACATTACCGGAAGCCCTGTCTATGAGCATGAAATATTGCTGATGATTCCGCGAAGCCTCATATACCTTTTCAGTTCCAGTCAGATTTGAAATCAGATGAACAAACCACGGATCCTGAAGTGCGGGTGAATCCTCGTTTACATATACTATAGCGCTTGTTTTTCCAAGAGTAAGCATATTGAGCTGTGTTGTCAGGAGCCTCTGCCTGATCGATAAGGACCTGACCTCCTTGTTATAGGCTTTACCCAGCTTATCCCAGTTCGAATAAGCTTCGTCTCCTCTGTGGTCGATAAGGTCAGCGTTTTCAGAAAGCCACCCTCCGATGTAATCCGTGACCTTCTTTGCTCCGGTGGAAGATAAATGTCCCGGATCTGCAAGATCTGTCATAGGATCGATGATTCCATCCATATTCAGCATATTGATGTAAGGAACACCATAGGTTGCAGCAATATCCGCAGCTGAATTGGCAGACTGAATATCCTGAACCTCTGCTGAAAACGGCAGATAGGTAAGAACAATTCCTATCCCGTCCCTCTGGCATTCATCTATTATCTTCATAAGATATTCTTCACAGACAGTGTGCTCGGGAAGTCTCTCCTCCGGGTTATACTCCGTCATATCATTGGTATTCCACTCAAGCTCATGCTTCATCTCCGCACCCATGAGCATATTGTACTCTCCATCACCGGAAAGTCTCTGGAAATCCTTCTGTTCCAGTTCGCTCCATCTGTTGTGATATACGATAAAATCGAAAAGATACTGATACTGAATCTTTGGATCATGTACAAGGTCCTTCACAGCCGCGATCTTCAGCTTGCTGAGAGGATAAGCATCCATATTCAAATGAAGCTGACTTATAGCCGCCTGCTTGAATTCCTCGGGTGTCTCCTCATACATCTCATCTACATACTCATAATTTCTGTCCATCATAAAGCAGTCAACCACCACATACTTTGGCTTGCAGTAATCAAGCGCTCTTATGAGCTGCCAGTAGCTTTCCTTCAGAAGGCTTCCGTGACCGCCGAGGTTATAAGATGTAATCCCGTAATCCTCATACAGATCAATGGGATTTATGCCGTTTATAACATGAGATGACCCTATGAAAAGAACATCCAGATGATCTTTTTTTGCCTCTTCAAAGAAGCTCTTGTTCTTCATGTAGCTGGTTTTTCTCTCTGTAACAACCATCACAGCAAGCAGAACAGCTGCAAGCAAAACAAGAAAAACCGCTGTTTTTATTACAAGACTTACTTTTCTCTTCATGACATAATCCCTTAAAAGTTTTGATAAATGAATCCGGCGGCATCATAGCCCGGGCCCCAGATTCCACAGGTAACTATCAGAGTAACTGCTGCTATGTATATAAGCCATCTAAGCCATATTCCCTGCGTAGTTATCTTCTCAGCCACCTTTATTCCATGCTTATTTGCGATATCCACACCTATAAGAAGGCCTATGGACATCAGGAGAAGCAAAACATTTGGTCTGTCCAGACCAAGCTCGTATATTGTCCCCTTGCTGATAAACCATGGTGCCGGCTTCCAGATATGAAACACCATATAAAGTGCGGAAGCAAAATCCTGAACCCTGAAAAAGATCCAGGCGATGTTCACAAGCATAAATGTGATAAGCGTTTTTAAAAGCCTGTGAGAAAAACTGTTTCTTACCACATTAAAGGTATCACACAGGCGATCCCTAAGCGGTTTAAGTACGTGACCCAGAACCTGATAGATTCCGTGCAAAAGCCCCCAAATAGCAAAGGTATAGGTAGCACCGTGCCACAAACCGCTAAGCACGAAAACAATCAGTATGTTTATATACTTTCTGACAGTTCCCTTTCTGTTTCCTCCAAGAGGAATATACAGATAGTCCTTAAACCAGGAAGAAAGTGAGATATGCCATCTTCTCCAGAATTCCTGAACAGTTGCTGATGTATAGGGCGCATCGAAGTTTTTCATAAGATCAAATCCAAGCACCTTGGCACAGCCTATGGCGATATTGCTGTATCCGCCAAAATCACAGTAAATCTCGAAGGTATAGAGTATGGATGCTATGAGCGTAGCAGTTCCCGCATACTTAACGGGGTCCGCATAGATGGAAGAGACAAGTATTGCACATCTGTCGGCTATAACCATTTTCATAAAATAGCCCCACATCATCTGCAAAAGTCCGTCTCTCATCCTGTCATAGCTGAAATTCTGGGGAGTTCTGAATTGTCTGAGCATATGTCCCGCTCTCTCTATAGGTCCCGAAGTAACCTGCGGGAAAAATGAGATGAACAGCGACAACAAAAGAAAGTTCTTCTCTGCATACAAATCCCCTCTGTAGACATCAACCAGGTATCCGATTGCCATAAACATGAAAAACGACATACCTGCTGCCGACAGGAAGGTTAATCCCGTATATTTTGACAGAGCAAGAACCAGAAGATTCGCACATATTACAACAGCTAATACAGCTTTTTTCTTTCCGCCCTCAAGCTTTTCTAACAGTCTTCCTCCCACATAGGTGGATACCGATGTGAAAAGAAGCACCGGAAATCCCCTGAGGTCAAGGGATAAATAGAAAGCCCAGCTTATAAGAAAGAGCCAGATATAACGCACTTTCTCGGGTAGCAGAAAATAGATAAATGCCATCACGGGCAGAAATATTAAAAACTGTATTGAAATCAGCTGCATTATTTGACCTCATTACTATCATTTTATTTTTTGTCTCTTAAGAGACGATGGTATTAACGGCCGATACTGTCCTTGTAATACCAGAAATCAAAATTGGTGATCGTAAAGTAAGGAAGATCCTCCACTTCCTTTCCGCGCACCTGCTCAATAAGATGAGCCAAAACGGCTGAATATATCTGTCTGCCCTTCTCGGTATAGTGAAGTCCGTCTGACAGATAATCCTCATAGGTCTCCATCTTAAGATCAAACTTGGACGCATACATTGAATCAAGGTAAGGGAAACCTGCAGAGTTTGCAAAATTACTTGCTGTATTCGCATACTCTTTAAGAGGTCCTATTCCCTTGCTGACAACATTGCTGTCTCCGATAAGCTGTCCGGAACTGTTGTACCATACGCAGTATGAGGGGCTGCAGATAATAAACTTCGCTTTGGGACTTATCTTCTGCAAGGTCTCAACACCCTCTGTAAGCGCACCGTTATAGGTGTGAATATCATTGTTGTTGCTAGGATTAAACAGGTCCTTACCGTTTATATAATCATTTGCTCCGTATTCAATAACATAAAGGTCAACATTTTCCGGTTTAACCTTCTGAAAATCCTCGTACATAGCATATGCACTAAGATAATCGGAAGGGCAAACTCCTGCAAGCGCATAGCAGATACCCACGAAGCAGGAATCGTTAAAGCTTGAAACATCAAGATAATCCTCTCTTCCAAGTGATGCAGAGGTTCCGCCTATCGCAAGGTTATAGAACTTAACATCCTTATCGAGAAGGCAGCAGGTGTATGCGGGAATCTCTGACGCTGTGCCTCTCGCGTTATCAAACTGACTGTCTCCCATGAAAACAATATCATAGTTCTTATCTTCTTCAGCCGGAGCTTCTGTAGTGGTTTCTGCCTGCTGCTCGGGCTCCTCTGCAGCAGTCTGGTTTACCGGCTGTACCGGCTCCTCTACAGGAATCTCAGGCTCAACTATTTCTTCCGGAGCATAAGAAACCGCTTCTGTTGACGCATTTGATGCTGCATCGGGTTCTGCGGAAGCTGTATCTGCAGGATTTGCCTCCCCCGCATCGCCTGAACTTTCTTCTACAGATGATGCACTGTCCGCAGCGTCACTTGCAACTATAGATTCTTCCGTACCGGCCATGGAAGCCTGTTCGCCTCCCTCACTATTAGTTTTGGAAGGATCATCACAACCAAAAAGTGACGTACCAAGTATAATGGTAGTCATTAACATCGCTATTTTTCTTTTCATAATATTCCTCCTAATACAAAGCACCTCTCCCAAACCGGGTTCAGGAATTACGCATAAGGCGCTTCTTCTCTGAGTGGAGACTTATAAGTCTCATCTCAAATTCTCTTCTGTGATTTATGGTTAAGTTGTGTAATATCATCCCCGCAAACAATGATAATACCGCTGCGAGCATGACAAATCCGCAGACTATAAGTGTAGGAAACTTGGCAACAAGACCGGTTTCAAGGTATTCAGCAAATATCGGAATGAAAAATACAAGCGATACAACTGCCAGAATCAGTGAAACGATCGAAAAAAATCCCATGGGCTTATAGTCCCTGTAAAGTCGTGCAATTGTCATGAGAACTCTCATGCCATCGGAATATGTATTGAGTTTTGACTCTGATCCCGCAGGTCTGTCGCGGAATTCGATGATATAATTTTCAATCTGCATGTGGTTATTGACCGCATGTATTGTCATCTCGGTCTCAATCTCAAAACCGGTAGATAAAACAGGAAAGGTCTTTGCAAACTCATAGCTAAAAGCCCTGAATCCTGTCATAACATCTCTGATATCGCAATCGAAGAGGCGATTAATGCTTCCTCTTACCAGGCTGTTGCCAAAATTGTGAAAAGGTCTCTTATTCTCTGTAAAATATGTCGATGAAAGTCTGTCTCCGACTACCATATCGGCATTCTTTTCAAGTACAAGGCTGCACATACCCGGAGCGGCATCCATAGGATATGTGTCATCTCCGTCAACCATGACATAGCACTCAGCATCAATCTCGCGAAACATTCTTCTGATTACATTGCCCTTGCCCTGAACATACTCATGGCGAACAACCGCACCGTTTGCCTTGGCAATCTCCGATGTGCGGTCAGTGGAATTATTGTCGTATACATATATCACAGCATCCGGAAGCGCTGCCTTTGAGTCTTTTATTACTTTTTCTATCGTCTGTTCCTCGTTATAACAGGGAATCAGTACTGCGATCTTATCCATTCTTTCTTCACCTTTTTAGTTTTCTAATCCGTAGACATAAATTATATACGGAGATGAAGGATCCTCATAGGTTCCCTCGAGGTAAAGCCCCTTCTCCGAGGCATTGCCTATCTCTATTCTGGAGAAAATATATTTACAATTAAGCTCCGAAAGAGCCTTCGTGTCTATGTAAATATCCGTGTCAGTGACGCCGGTATAGCTCCTTGTAGCCATTACGATAGAATCGTCCGTTCCGGAATAAAGATAACAGCGTGCACCCCAATCATCGAAATAGATTCTGGTATTCTCTTTTCTATCAAGCGCCGGGGCTATTACTTTTCGGAACTTCTCTTTATATTCCTGGGAATAAAAGCCAAGATAGCCATCCAGTGTAGATATCCCGTTATACTCAAGCACGGCCGGATGCATTCCGTAGGCAACCGCCCACTGACTTTCATCATAACCGATATCGCCTTTTATTTTATCAAAAAGCCGGCTGGAATAAAACTCTCTGTAGCTTAGCCTGTCTACCTCCTGCCCCGTCTTTATCCTATATGCTGTGCCGTAGGCGGTGTCATATACATCATTGTAATGCTCTGAACAAAGCAGTATTACAAATACAGCTGCAATTGGTATCACTCTTGCCGCAATCCTGAAAACCACATTCTCTTTTCGTGCCATCCTTATGCATACAACAAACAAAGATGCATACCATATAAACGGGCTAAAGAAAATGGTTCTGTTAAACTGCCACCCTGTCAGCGGCGGGAGTAAAAAAGCTACAAAATTTCTCATTCCCTCGCTGTAATACAGGCCGTATATCAGGCTGTTAAACACAAGAAGAACCGCGAAGAGATTGTAGATATCATGCACCATACCCTTGAAATCCCTGCGAAGAATATATCTCACATTCAGAAAAACGAAGTAGACCGTGCATATCGGAAGAACCAGAAAACGGTGAGCGTCATCCGCGTGCATCATACCGCTTGTAAATACAGCCGCACACTCGCCCATTATCTGTGAAAATCCCATCGAAGCATCCTTCATGGTGCTTCTTATGGTCACTTCATCGGAAAAGAGCATCTCACCGAAAAGCCGGTATTCAAAGGCTACGAACCCAAGAGCAAGGATAACAAGCGCAAGGCAAAGCGGCAGTGAAAGCTTTCTGTCTGCTATCAGTCTCCATATAATTGCCAGTACCAGATATCCCAGAATAAACATTCCGAAATATGAAAAATATGATACTACCGGATACAGGAATAAAAGAATGAAATATTTTACGCAGGCACGGCTAAACCCCAGCCTGTATATTTTTCTCAAAAGATAAATAACCAGAGGTATTGAGGCAAAGGCTATACCAAAGGCCGGGAAAAGATTCAAAATCCCATAAGCAAAAGCACATATCCAGGCGATGTCACCGGGGTTTTCATTTTCCATCATATCCCCAGCAAGAAGCAGACAGGATACGATCGCTATCACTATTTTCAGTAAATATCCGAGAACATATGCGATATATGTGGGAAAGAGCATAAAAAGAACACTGTATAAGTAGAACTCACCTGGAAGGTTGTCTCTGCTTATTCCATTAAGAAATGGGACATTCGCGCCTTGAGCAAAGAATGTCCCTGTGTTTTTCATCATTTTATACTGGGCCACGAACAGGTCCAGATTGTCGGGTATAGCTATGTAGCTGTTCTCTCCTACTATCATAAACATAGCAAAAACAGCTATCATAAAAATGCTGATAAGGCAGATATACCACCTTGTTGCGATTTTAACGGTTATTGAACCCACAATTCCTCCAATCGCTGACTTAGTCTTCCTTTTTGAAAATGCCCATTCTCTCATGTCCGCCGAGCTTATTGGGATCTCTTCCCTCAAGAATAGCCTGAACAATTGTCATTCTGAAGCCTGCATCTATGAAATCGCAGTGCTTACAGAAAGGCTCATTCTGACGTCCCTCGGCAATTTTTCTTCTTACTGCCATGAATTCTTCCGAAGCCCAGCCATCTTTAAGACTTGTAGTCGAAAGATCTGCATAATTGGTCACTTCATAGTTATCACAACAGCAAAGTCCAAGCTTTCCGTTGGGCATTATCCACATATCCGTGAAGGGAAGAAGACAGGTCTCCTTGATTACCTTCTCGGTTGCCTGCTTATTGGGAGCAGAACCTGCTCTGTTGGTAAGTACTTCTTCAAGATATCTCATCTGAATCTCTATCTCGAGGTCCTTAAACTCATCGGGATTAGCCTTAACGTACTCATAAACCTCTTGAATATTCTTATGAAGCTTGAACTCCATACTGTAGTTATTGATTATGAGCTGATTGATATAAGGCTTAATCTGCTTAACCTTATCAATATTAAGGATAAGTCCGTTCGTACTCATAAAGATGAAGCTGTCCGGAAGTTTCTCTCTTGCATATTTATGACGCTCAACAATCTTGGTATCAAGCCAGGGCTCGTTGTTACCATAGAGTGTAAGATGTCCCTTATAACCCCAGTCTGCGAGCTGATCGATTATGCTATTGTAGAGATCGTCATCGATTTTGCAAAGAGGTCTCTTCTCAGCATGAACATTGGCAGTACAGAAAGCGCAGGTGGAATTACATCTGTTGATGGTCTCGATGTTAACCACGTTCGGCATCGGTACTTCTTTTGCATTCATGAAATAATCTATATAAGCCTGCTGCTGTTTGTGTCTCGTAGCAAACTGAAGTTTAAGATAAGCTTCGCTGGCAAGCATGGGAAAATGCTTCCTTGCGAACCATCCGAATTTACCCATAAAACTGTTAACCTTGATTGGCATTTTACTTCCTCCAAAATAATAACTACAACAGCGCTTATTATATCATAGGTAGTAATTTTTTCAACATAGCGTTTGACTTAGGGTGCTCATGTTCCCTATAATTAAGGCATTGGGGGATTTTTTCTAATTCTTTCTTGGGAGAAGTTTATGGGGACAGCTAATACGGTATCACTTATTATCTATCTGGGGATGATTGTTTTTGCTCTTTTTCTTCACACCAAAAACAATAAGAACTCTGCCTATCAGGTTTATGTATCGGATGTTATTTTCAATAAAGTATACACTGTCCTTTTGCCCACAGCTATCATTTTGATAGGTGCCGCTTTAAGACTTTACCGGCTTGCAGGCATTCCAGCAGGACTCCATCAGGACGAGGCTTCCATCGGATATGAGGCCTACATTCTCTCTGCCTTCGGACTTGACCGCGACGGCAACCCGTTTCCCATTTATCCCATAACCTATGGCTCAGGCGGCGGCAGCCCCCTTATGATCTACTTAAACGTTATTACCACTAAGCTTTTGGGCAGCAGTGCTCTTTCTCTTCGAATTCTTCCGGCTATCCTGGGAATAGCAACGCTTGTGGTTCTCTTTTTTCTTATCAGAATTCTCAGCAGGGAAACCCTTTTAAGTGAAAAAAGCGCCATACCGTTCCAGCGTGTAACAGGGGAATATTTGTGGCTTCCTCTCGTAAGTGTTGCCATAATGGCACTCGTTCCATGGCATGTAATGCTCTCAAGATGGAGCCTTGACTGTAATACCACGCCTTTCTTTGTCGTTTCTGCGCTCCTGCTATTTATACTCGGAGGGGCAAAAAAAGAACGCGGAACCATATTTTATGCACTTTCCGCAGTCGTTTATTCTCTTTGTCTGTACAGCTACGGGGCTGCAACCTTTGTCATCCCCCTTCACCTTATCATCATGTGCATTATCTGTGTAAAATCAGGAAGAATGACGATGTCTCAGGTAAAACTAGGTGTTGGTATTTTCCTCCTGGTATCCCTGCCTCTCCTTGTATTTTACGCAGTTAATTTCCTTAATCTTCCGGAAATCATTACTCCGATTTTTTCAATCACAAAGTTTACTGCGAAAAGGTCGATATTTGCTTCCGGAGCCGGTTTGTTTCCTGCTATTTTCGTTAATTTCATCACCATGATAAAAAATATGACTCTCGGTAATTCTTCCGAGCAAATACTAAGCTATATACCCGGATTTCCTCCGTTTCTGGCTTTTACTTTTCCAATGACAATTCTCGGAATAGTTATCAGCTTTATTCGTGCCAAGGGCGGTTCTTTTATGGACCTGATAATGAACAGCCTTTTTTATCCCTCATTTATCTTCGGTCTTTTCGTGGAAGAAGATATAACCCGGATGGTGCTAATCTTTATCCCGCTTGTTTTTTACCTGGCTCGCGGGTTTGTATTTGTTGTGGATGAATTTGTCACTGTACAGAAAAGCTCCTACAAAAAACATATCAAGGCTCTGGCAGTAGCCGCAAAAGCCCTGCCTCCGGCTCTTTTCTTCATCGGCGCATTTTTGTTTGCACAGGTTTATTTCACAGATTATAACAACCTTAGTGCGGAAGCTTTTATGCCCGGCTACGGAGAAGCCTGCGCATATGCAGAGGATATTATTTCAAAGGAGGGCACGATTTTCTCAACCTATGAGCATGTTTCGGCGCCTTTCATGATTGCCCTTTATTACACAAAAACACCGCCGGAAGATTTCCTTCAGACGGTGCACTATAAAGATCCTCTTGCTGAATTCAGAATTGCCGATTCCTTCACCCATTTCAGATTCGGTCTCCCTGATGATATGAATGACAACCTTGCATTATATCTTGCGGAGGGCAGTGTTTTTATTCTTCATAAAACTCAGCTGCCGACTCTTGAAGAAATCCCCGGATATGATGCGGAAAGCATGGGCATTAAGGCTTTTGGTAACTTCTGTGTTATCTCCGCTTCGTCAAACCGGAAATAAAGGATATCGTATTTTTTATCCCATACGCTCCGAAAGGAAGAAGCGTTAGATAATACCTGATAATATATCTGGATGATCCCTCCCATATCTCATGGAACAGCATCCCACCGAAAACAAACAGTATCAGAAGAGCCTGAGGTAAATCAAGGCTCTTTTTTCGTATGGTCGCAAAGCAATAGATGCACACACCGAAATATACCAGAAAATGAGCTACATCCATTACTGCCTGAAAAATCTTAGACCAGGTGCCATAAATAAGAGAATGGGCAAACGCTGACTTCGACTCTGAATGTCTCATGGACAGCTCATAATTTCTAAGAGAAATATGTGTGGGATCCGCCCACTGGGTAAGGAGCTTTCTTACATAGAATTTAACTGCATGCAGAGGTCTTTCCCTGAATTCGGAGAGTCTTTCATCTATTGCTGCCTTAGCCTTTTCTCCGGTGAGTTCGGGGTCATAGTCAGCTTCAGCGTAGGTATTCCAGTTAAATCCGTTATACCATCCCCACTCTCCTTCTCCCTCCTGCATCGCCATGGCAAAATAGGTTGAACTGGGAACGCCATCAGGATATTCAGAAAGTCCGGCCTTTTTCGCATATACATTTCCTATAAGCTTCAGCGGACAAAGAGCCATGACCACAAGAAGAATGATAAAAGCAGCGCTCATGACGCATCTTCCCCTGAACTTATCAGCCTTAGTCAGAGCACCCTGAAGCAGATCTGCCACAAGGAGAATAGCCATCGCAATAAGCGCTATATAAAGATTTGTTTTTAAAAGGCACCCAAGCCCCAGAAACAATGCCGCAAACAGTTCATCCTTTATCTCATGCTTTTTCAGATAACATATCTCAAAGTACAATGCCAGAATTCCGGGTGCTACTGACCAGATGTCGTTGTATACATAAGTGACATAAGAATACAGGAAAAACATCAGAAGCGATAAAAGATCAAGCACCTCGCAGATTCCATCATCTTCGAAAAGTTCACGGGTTATTTTGTGTAAAAAAATAACGCTCACTAGTATCGCCGCCAGATTGATTATCTGAAACACAAGATAATTACTTGGTCCGAAGACGTCAGCTAATATCTGCCCGATTGCCACGTAACCAATCTGAAACGGATACACAAACATGTAGCCGCCCTTCTCAAGGCTGCTGTAATCCCCGGCATTGAATGCGTTTATTATTTTATCCAGCGTAAGGCCGTCCGTTACCGCCACCGCATCCGAAGTAAAAATGATCACAAGGCACAAAAGTGCTTCTGCGATAAGAACGATCGAAAAAAGAACTTTTTTATGCGTTTTGGTAATGAAATAAGCTGCCAAAAGAAACAAAGCAGCGCCTACTATCAGAATCAGATAATTCTGCGCGCCGAATCTCGGAAGATCCGCTCCCTGATCAGTGTCGTAATATATAGTGGTAACGGAGCTCGCTGCAAGAATTAGCAGACAAAGCGCAGTAAACGGCACAAAAAATACCATTGCAAGTTTTCTTAAAGCCTTATGCACGATGGCCTCCAATTCTCTTTATAAGGTCAAATGCCACTATGGCATAAACAACGATCTGAACTGCAGATATTACTGTAATCGGTAATGTTTCCTGCTTGAACAAAACCATAATATATACAAGCGTGGAATTTAGATTCATCAGTGCGGCAGCCCACAGCTTTTGCCTCTCCAATGTAAGACAAATCGCAGTCATCAGAAGTACAACGGCATAATCGTATCTTTCGTGCATTCCCGGCAGGAACATACAGCAGGTCCATGCCATGAAAACACCGAAATATAGAACATTTTGCTTCTTTCCAAGAAATTCCGCATGTTTTAGTACGTAAACAGCCATAACTCCAAGAACCACTACAGCCATAATAACAGCGGGGAGCGTTAATATCTCATCGAAATTATCAAGTCCGAAGTTATAGAAATTGGGATAATAGGACACCATACCGTATCCTTCAGTCGAAACCTCCTGAGTCTGAGAAAGGTAGGCAAGATAAGTTGCTTTAAGCCCTCTCCTGCAGAGAACGCAGGGAAGTCCCAATATCAAATACATAACAGGTATCCAGAAGAACTCCAGAATACTGTACTTTTTCTTTGCAAAATAGAGCACCATAAAAAGCGGCACAAAGAAGATTGCCTGAAGTTTAAATCCAAAGGAAATCGCAAGAAAAATAAAAGCCGTCCTGTAATTATCCTTCAAAAGATAATACAGCGATATAACAAGGAATACTACGTAGATGGCATCGCACTGCTTCCACAGAGCCCCGTTCCAGACAACAAAGGGCAAAAACAGCGTAAGCACCGCGCCAAAGGAAGCCTGTAAGGAAGCCTTATCTTCTGTAATTCCCCTCTCCGCCAGGATAAGGATAAGAATTTTCCGTACAAAAAAGGCACTTACAAACTCTGCGATCATTGAGAAAACAGCCAGTGGAATATAGGGCTCACAGGGAAAAAGCGAGCAGATAGCATACATGACGTTATAAGGCACATAGTAATCACCTATATCCTTGGACAGTCCGCCAAAAAAGCCATACTCTCTGTATGCCTGAACCCAGGGAAGGTAGTAACTCTCGTAATCCGGAGAGAGTGTTGTTTCCGGTATCATTTTTACTCTTATCAAAACTGCCAGAAGCAATAAAACGCAGAGTGCAAGCTTATCGAGATTATCGTTAACAAAAGCAATAAGCCACCTATCAAATCCCGTCACCCCGGCCTTTATTTCCTTTTTATTGCCATTATCTCTTGCGTTTGTACTCAAGAAAACCTCCCAGTGCATTGAAAATCATTGTTTCAATGTAACTTTGTTTTTATGATAATATTCTGCGACAGCTTTGTTAAGCCAGTCTTTTTCATCTTCCGTTATGTCCGAAAAGAAAAGGAGCGTGGGATGAACCGAGTAAGGTGAAATCTCTGCGTCCTTAATTTTTCCATCTTTTAAAACCGTGAGCCTATCGTTAAACTCAGCCTTGTAGGTCGCTGCATCATGCGATGCGATGTCTCTGACTGCAGCCGTCCCGGTATATAGGTTTATCTCAGGCTTTAACGCAATAGCAGATGCCGCGATAAATCCCGCACCGACAAAAACTATAACCTTTGAAGCGTGTTCACCAAGAAAGGCATCCTGAAGAAGGTCTCCGGGTTTTCTCTTTGATAAGGCATCGTCATCAAGGAGTTTTGCAGGTTTAATCACATATCTAATCCATCCACAGATATATCCGATGATCAATATCAGCAGGAGCATCCCCTGCATATAGAAAAGCGCCTGAATTCTTCCGGCCTCAATACTTCCCGTTGCATAGATTGGTGGTGTAATTTCTGCCGCTGTCAGTAAGAAGCAGAATGAAGCAAAAAGAACAGGATGATCAAATCCATAAAACCGCTTGATTCTTCCCGTTGCCTTCCACAGAAGGGGTATAAGAAGTGCCAGAAGTACAATCACCGGCCAGGTAAGCCATTTTCCAAGCATCGCATCAAATGTGTAGTAGATTGCCATAAGAATTGCTTTTATGGGATTATACGCAGCTGCAGAAGATCTCTTAGCATTTCCCGGTGCTATCATTGCCAGGATCAGCCCTATTAGCATGCATATAGCAGGAGAAACAACTCTTCTGAATCCGGAAAATCGCTCCGCAATACGTACCACAAGCTTTTTCCTGTATTCAATCTGCTTCTCCAGCGAAGCCTTTCCAGAACACATCGATACCACTGATATTATTAAAATACATACTGATATTATTCCGAGGCTCAGTGAAGTCATATAGTTGGCTCCGCCAAGCAAAAAACCAAGGATAGATAAAAGGACAATCTTGTAGCTCTTATAATACTCGGCATTTGCGATTTTCATAAGAAATCCCAGCCACAAAAGCCCAAGACCAAACATAAAAAGATAGTTTATCGCACCACTGTACCAGAAAAGGCTCTCCACCCTGCTCATTCCGGCAGGCATGCACTGTATCAGAATAAAATAGATAACACCGGTTATGCATCCGGTGAGGTGCTTTTCCACTCTGAGAACATTGTGCAAAAGCTGCCGAAGGAAATAGCAAAGCCCTACGGTAAACATCAAAAGAACAATCCATGTTCCGAGAAAATAAAGCTTCTCTCCGAATACATGAGGTGCCAGAGCCGTGAGCGCATCACTGAAATACACTCCGGTCCAATTCAGGTAATACCATACTCCCATATATACAGCTTCAAATACCGCCGCAAAAATGCCGCCGGAGACAAAGGCTTCATGGACTTCATAGGCCATACTGAAATCGTCTGCAGAAGGCACATTATAAAGCGAAACAAAAAGTATGGGGAGAACGGCTATAACATTTATCAAAAACAGAATAATTCTAAGGCTTTTTACCTTTATATTCTTTTTCATGTATCGGCTCCGGTTTACTCAAAGGAATTTATGCAGTCTATTACATAGGTCTGTTCTTCATCAGTCATCCCGGCATAAATGGGAAGCGAAAGAACTTCATTGGCATAGCTTTCCGTTATGGGAAGAGCACCTTCCCTTATTCCCAGGTATGAATATGCTTCCGAAAGATGCGGCGGAATGGGATAATGAATAATGGTTGTTATGTTATTATTCTTCAGATATTCCATGAATTCATCCCTGCGATCCTTAACTCTGATCACATACTGATGCCATACGCTGGTGGCTCCGTCTGCCACCTGAGGCTTAATAACAGGGGGATTGGTAATACCCTCAGCATATTTCCGAGAGATTTGATAGCGTTCGTTATTTATCTCTTCTATATACTTGAGTCTGACCCTTAAGAGTCCCGCCTGCATTTCATCCAGTCTTGAATTGGCACCAACCACCATATTGTGGTAGCGCTTCTCACTGCCGTAATTGCGGTAGATTTTCATGAGTCTTGCAAGTTCCGGATCATTTGTAGTGATAGCCCCGGCATCTCCGAAGGCACCCATGTTTTTGGACGGGTAAAATGAAAAGCATCCGATATCTCCGAAGCTTCCCGTCATCTTCCCATCAAAAAGAGCTCCGTGGGACTGCGCGCAGTCCTCTACAAGTCTCAAATTGTACTTTTTGCAAAGAGCGGTAATCTTGTCCATTCTCGCAGCCTGTCCGTAGAGATGAACCACAAGAATAGCCTTGGTTTTGTCAGTTATCTTCTCTTCGATCTTAGAGACATCTATCTGATAATACTCATCAGGTTCAACAAAAACGGGTGTTGCGTTATTAATGGTTATTCCCATAACGCTTGCTATGTATGTATTCCCCTGAACAATAACTTCGTCGCCCTCACCGATTCCCAGCACCTTAAACGCCAGCCAAAGTGCATCAAGGCCACTGGCAAGGCCCACGCTGTACTTTGTCCCGACATAGGAAGCAAATTCCTCCTCAAAGCTCTCCACTTCCTTGCCGAGAATATACCAGCCCGAGCGAAGAACCTCCAGAGCCTTTGCCTCATATTCATCCTGATGTCTTAAGAAGCCGCGATCCATACGGCTTTGCATTATATTATCCATTTAGTTGTCTCTTCTTTTTACGTATCCTGCATACCAGTCAACAAAACGGTGGATGCCGTCCTTAAGGGGTGTGTCAGGTTTGAAGTCGAAATCTTCCATAAGGTCGTCTACATCAGCAAAAGTTGCCTCAACGTCTCCGGGCTGCATGGGAAGAAGTTCTCTGTGTGCCTCGAAATCGAAATCCTCCGGAAGAACTCCGTGAGCAACAAGCTCTTTCTGAAGAAGATCCACGAAGTCCATGAGGTTTTCGGGATTGTGGTTACCGATATTGTATACTTTGTAGCGGTTGCCCTTTTCATCTTCATCGGGTTTGTGCTGCATTACATTCACAACGCCTGTTACGATATCATCGACATAGGTGAAGTCACGTCTGCAGTTACCATAGTTGAAGATCTGAATTGTATCGCCTCTGAGGAGCTTATCCGCAAAGAGGAAAAGTGCCATATCAGGTCTTCCCATAGGACCGTATACAGTAAAGAAACGAAGGCCTGTAGTAGCCATGTCATAGAGATTACTGTAGGAATATGCAAAGAGCTCATTGGATTTCTTGGTAGCAGCGTAAAGTGACAGCGGATGATCCACCTGATCCTTGGTGCTGAACGGAAGCTTTGTGTTTCCGCCGTATACGCTTGAGCTTGATGCATAAACAAGATGCTCAACCTTGGGATCGGAGTGTCTGCATGCTTCCAGAATATTGTAGAAGCCGATAACATTTGCTTCGATATAAGCACCGGGATTCTCGATTGAATATCTGACTCCGGCCTGAGCAGCAAGGTTTACAACAACTGCAGGCTTATACTTTGCAAATACCTCGTCCACAGCTGCTTTGTCAGCAATATCGCCCTTTACAAAAATGAAGTCTTCATATTTTGAAAGCTTCTCAAGTCTCTCTTCCTTAAGACGAACATCGTAGTAATCATTAACATTGTCGTATCCGACAACCTTTATATCTTTAAATTCATCAAGTAGTCTTGCGGCAAGATGAGAGCCGATAAATCCGGCAGCACCTGTGATAAGAACTGTTTTGCCATCTAACTTAACATTTTTTTCTTTCATTACTAAAAACTCTCCTTAAAATGATATAATAACATGATAGTGAAAAAAGTCCCGGAGGTCAATTTATGGGCAGAACAAAGCTTGCTGCCAAAAACATAACATTCGGATACGTAGGACAGCTGGCAACAGCGCTAATGTCCTTCATTCTGCGTACCATTTTCATTCATCGGCTGGCCGAGACTCTTCTTGGTGTCAATGCACTCTATAGCAATATCCTATCACTTTTGTCAATGGCTGAGCTCGGCATAGGAACCGCTCTTAATTTCAGCCTGTATGCTCCCGTTGCCAAAAAGGACATAGAGAAGGTAAAGTCCTACATGCAGATGTACCGCAAGGCATATCACACTATAGCCATTGTAGTGGCTGTGATCGGTCTTTCGCTCACACCTTTTCTTAAGTATCTCACCAAAAATCCCGGAGATATCACGCCCCGCGACCTTACATTATATTATCTCATCTTTCTGTTTAATACGGTAAGCACTTACTTTGTATCCTATAAGTACAGCCTTGTTAATGCCGAGCAGAAAAACTACATACAGACCAATATTATTACTATAACGAAGATAATTACCGTATTTTTCCAGATAATTGTCCTCCTTGTTATTCCGAATTTCTACCTGTACCTGCTGACCGATGCTGCTGTTCAGCTTATCCAGAAGATATTCGTCAACAGCTATTTGAATAAACTCTATCCATATCTCGCAGATAAGGACGTAACTCCCCTCTCCAGGGATGAACACGATGAAGTATGGAAAAAGACCAAAGCTCTCGTTATGCACAAGGTGGGCGATGTAGCTAGACTTCAGACTGATACTCTGATAATTTCTTCTTTCATTGAAGTCAAAGTGGCAGGTTATGTCGACAATTACACAATGGTAATAAGTACCATCTCCAATTTCGTAAATATCATTTTCAACTCTGTTATTTCCGGATTCGGCAACCTGATCGCCACTGAATCAAAGGAGAAACAATACAAAACCTTTAAGGTTTATCGCTTCTTTGCATCCTGGGTTTACGGTTTTTCAGCCTGCGGCTTTTTTATAATGATTCAACCCCTTATATATCTGTGGATCGTAAAGAACAAGGGGCCGGAATGGATGCTCAGCTCCATTGCCGTTTATTTTCTTTTGACAGACTACTATTTCAAAGGCGACAGAATTGTTCTTTCAAATTATAAGACAGCTGCCGGTGTTTTCGAGCAGGACAAGTACCTTGCTCTGATTCAGGGCTTTGTAAATCTTGTAATATCCATAGTGCTTGTTCAAAAGATCGGTCTTACGGGTATTTATGTCGGAACAGTCGTATCGGGACTTATAGCCAATATTACGAAGCCTATTATAATTTACCGCGTATGCTTTGATAAAAGTTCACTGTCCTACTTTATGGACAGTCTGAAGTATATACTGACAGAAGTCTCGATTATTGCGGTCCTTTATCTTTTGAGCACAATTGTTCTTAAAAACATAACCATCTTGTCTTTTGCTCTTATGATAATCATTGTTACCGTAGTATTTAATGGTGTATTTTGGATCATCTATCACAAGACCGAGGAATATGAATATCTAAAAGGCATAGTATTGAGAAAGCTGGGGAAGGCATGAACAAGGAAACATTTGAACAGATAATCAAAGTAACCGAAAATGATTTGAAAAATATAAATAATTACTCGGCAAAGGACGCTTTAAAAGATGCCGCAAAAAAGGCACTAAAAAGAGCCACTACCAACAGAGATCCCATGTTCTGGCCCGCAGGGCTTTTGCTGCTCGGCTTGTCCGAGGCTGCTTTTTCTCCGTCCGGGAATGCTTCATCTCTTATTGACAAGGCATCCAGAGATGAAATTACGCAATGCATAGGCTCCTACCTGGATAAATGGATAAAAGCCGGTGAAGAAGTATCCTTTGTTGACGACTCTCTCGCCGGTCTTGCTCTTATCAGCATCTATGAAAATACCGGCGAAAGGCGTTACCATCACGGGGCTGTGAAAATAGCCAATTATCTGGCTCAGTGTCCCAAAAACAGCGAAGAAAGCATCATCTACAATCCCTCAAAAGGAAATGACCTTATATATGCGGATGGTGCAGGGCAGAGTGCAATGTATCTCTCCCGCTATGCCTCAGTTTTTCATAAAAAAAATGCCATGGCTCTGGCAGCAAAACAACTCCTGAATTTTCACGAAAAAGGACTTGATGCAAGATCCGGTCTTCCCTATCACGCATTCTCTCTGGAAAAGGATATGAAGCATGGAATCATCGGGTGGGGCAGAGCTGTAGGCTGGCTTATGATGGGATATTCCGAGCTGCTTGCCGGTCTTGAACGCGAATACAGCGAAGGAAACGATACCTCGGGAGAATCCCTCTTAAAGAACACTGCCGACAAGATCATGTCACAATATTATACCCTCATGAAAACTGTCATCTCCTACCAGAGACCCGACGGAGGATTTTCCTGGCTTCTTCCCGCAACAGAGGGCGAACCCGATACCTCCGCTACAGCCATGATAGCTTATTCCATGGCAGTCTGGATGAGGAGCGGCGCTTTTCACGCTCACGCCAAGGATCTTGCTGAGGACGTAAAAAAAGCCATTTCCGGCGCAGGCGATTTTCTCCTTGCAAAAACCGATAACGGCTCTGTATTACATGCTCTAAGCGGCTGTGAGGACATCGCTGTTCACAGGCAGATCTACGATCATTTCCCCTGGGGTCAGGGAAGCACACTAGCTCTTCTTAGCATAATATAACTACACTATAGCGGGCGGGAGCTCATCAGTAGCAGTCAGATAGAACTGCTCCACTCTTATTCCTGCCGAAAGCGCAAAGTATCTAAGCGTATGCCTTCCGCCTCGCAGTTTTACATCCATTAGAGGAACCCATCTCCAGATATTCTCTGCAGAAAAACGCCAGATGGACTGTCCGCTGTATAAGTCTCTCTCGGAATAAATCTTATCATCCACGCCTATCGTGAAATGTGACTTTTCCTCATCCCACATGAGAAACTTTCCCCATATCCTATAGGTACCGCCTCTGGTTTCAATATTGTAATGAAGAGATGGCGCCTTTTTAATTGCGCTCGTTCCTCCCCAGCTTGTGCCATGATAGCCTTCAAGTGCTTTTTCATCCCTGATATACATGGCAAGTCCGCTCTCTCCGTGCGAAGGAGCATTACAATAATCCCATCCGCCCTCAGTGTAAGCGGCCTTAGACTGTGCCAGGGCTGCAGCTGCTTCAATGAATATTCTTCCGTCCTTTTCAACTGCTGTGTGTTCACCCGTAGCCACTATCTCACCTGCGGCAACAGGAGCTCCGTAATGGGAGAGGAATTCCATATGTTCACCCATTTCAAGGCAGTTGCCCTTCTGCTTTCTGAAAGCATAATAGACCGGTCGTGGCGGAAGCTCGTAGGCCTCTTTTCCATAGAAATCCCAGCAGAAACCCGCGGCATCAAAACTAAGCGGCAACCTCAAATCTCCGCCTCTTATACCAAGCGTGTTCTCCTGTCTTTCTCTTGTATAGATAACAAATCTCGAGAAGGAAAAATATCTGTCTACCGCATGGAAAATAATTCTGTGCGATCCGGGTTTTATATTCGGAAGACGCAGATAAAGCTTATCTACGTTATTTCTGACATTATTTTTCCACTCTCCCTTAAATTCATCATTAGCTCTGGATTCAATAACTTCCACAGGGTTTTCATCCACGGAAACTCCGATTCTGATTCTTCCTTTGGAATTGAGCGACGGGAATCTATGAAGTTCGAGCAGGAATGCGCCCTCACTGGTGACAGTTACTTCATAGGTAAGGGTAGCGCCTTCTGTCCTGGCCTCAACCAGCGATCCTCTCTGTCTTCCAAGATTTGGAATTCTGACCCATGCTCCCGAGAGGTCGCGAACCATATCGGCCTCTATTCTAAGCATTCCGTCATCCTCCATGTGAGGCGGAAATACAATATTCCCCTGGCCGAGAAGTGTTATTCCCCTGAAAAGCTTGGCCTCCACGGGTATAACATGATTCTCTCCTGTCATCAGAGCCATTACATGGATTTCATCCTTAATGGAAACTACAGCATCGTCAGGCTTCACCTCGCCCTTCTTGGTCATCTGTTCTATCATGTCGGAGACCGTGGTCCAGTCAACCTCCAGAAGAAGTCTCTCTTCTCCGCTGATTCTGATATCACCGTGTCCATCAAAACCGACTATACTCTCGTCTGTTACTTTGAGCCATGAGGGGAGATCAACCGTCACTACGATCTCGTTTTCTCCCGAGTTTGCTATTTCAAACCATTTTTCAACCGGCTTTACAAAGGTCAGCGAATTCTCTTCATTCTGACAAGTGACAATCAGATGATCCTCAGACTTTTTAATCGGCGGTTTGCATGCGGGATGCATCGCAGTCCTCGGCGGCGGGAAGTCCTCCGGAGTCATAACCCCGTCCCATTTTCCGTCTGACATTACGTGATTGTAGTAATAAAGCATGCTCCTTCGCGCATGATCAAAGGCCAGTGATCTTGTGGTATAGTCCGAAGCACTGTGGGTTTTGCCCTGTCTTATACACAGGTTGCTTCTGTCCGCATAATAATACATTGCATAGGTATAATATGCGGCATGTATTTTCATCAGTATCAACTGGAAAAAAGCATCCTTTTCGTTATCGGGAAGAGAATGATATATTCTGTTTCCGGTTTTAAACATATACTCATAGCGGTGAATACGGCTAACTGCCTCATCCGTATAAGCTGTCTGCGAGAAAGCGTCCACATCCATCTGTTCTACTTTACGCACGTTCGTCAGCTGATCAAACTCAACCAGCATCGGCGCAAGCTTTTTACCATGATGTCCGCTGAAGGTTTCATCAATCCACTTTGCGAGGAATTCCACCTCATCCGCACAGATGGTATCCCCTTTTCCTATATCCCATGCAAGCTGGGCATAATAAGTCATCTGCTGCTCAAGCGGCTTTATCGCACCAAAATTTGTAACCCAGAGCTTTCTTATTCCCTCTTCGTATGCCTTCTTAAGCTCATTTCTGGTCTGTGAAAGCGGGATTGAACACAGGAAAAGATATGATGCTCCCGGCGGCGCCCAGTACGAATTGTGGTAATAAAGTCCGTTACCACCGGAGCGACGCTTTTCATTTTCGTTGGGATATCTTCTTACATGTCCGTAATTGTCGTTCACCCATATAAGTGTAAAATCGTCCGGAATTTTAAGCCCGTTATCATACAGCTCAAGCACCTCTTTATAAGGCACAAAGATCTTCATGGGCGTATACTCGAGAGTGCTGTCCAGAATTTTTTCCTGAGCATCTATTACATCCTCAAGAAGTTCTATCTTGGCACTTCGAAGTTCATCCCCTTTAAGTCCAGCAAGTGCCACCGGCTCAAACTCAGTATCATGAACGCCTCTCATACCGAGAGTATAGGTAACCTCATAATCCTTGTTCTGCTCAACCGCTTCCTGCCAGTATTCTATTATTGCATCCCTGCTCTTTTCGGAAGCAGTGAAATCGTAGGGCATGCCACTATAACCCTTCTTCTCAAGCCAGGGCCTCCACTCCTTGTTATTGCTGCGCATAAGCATATCGCAGTGGGAAGTACCTATAACTATTCCCATCTTATCAGCAAGCTTTGCGTTTTCGGGATTTGCATTAAAAGCATTTACATGCATTGCAGGCCAGAGGTAATTCATCTTAAGGCGCAGCATCAGTTCAAAGATCTTTTCGTAGGTCCTTATCCCTATAGTAGTTTCGCCAAGATATCTCTGAGCCCAGTGATCAAGCTCTTCTTCGTCATTTATAAATATCCCTCGGTATTCTATGCTCGGATGATCCGAAACATGATAATCATCGGGAAGATTAATTTCAGTCTTGGGATGAATCGGCACATCGGCCATAAAGTACCAGGGTGAAACTCCCAGCACAGATCTGCAAAATTCATATATACCAAAAATGGTTCCCCTTCTGTCGGAACCGGCAATTATCAGCCTTCCTCGCCTATCACGGATAACATATGCCTCTTTTCTTCTTCTGCCATGTGCGCTGAAAAGGCCGACAAGATCCTCTTCCTCGAAGTCTTCACACACGCCAACAGTACCCACCAGAATATGCTGTGAGTCAGGGTCATGGACTTCCGTATTAATTTGTAACACCCTTTTGAAGTCGCGGATCAGATTTGACACCGCAATTTTGACTGCTTCAGATTCGCGCTCACTGATCGTCACCACGACCGATGAGTACTGCCTGATAGTTATCCCCATAACTGTTTACACTCCGTTTCGGTCCGCGCCTAGTCACCCCTTAGACATCGGCACCCCCCATGAACCTCTAGTTGATGTATTAACAGACACTCAAAAAATCAAATATAAATGAGATTTTGTGATACTACATAATTGTATCAAGTTTTAATCATTTTGTGTTATAGCACATTGACGAATATTTCTACATAAATTGTCTAATTTGACGGATAATTAAAACTAATATAGAGAAAACGTAATTATTCACTTGTTTTAATCAAATATTTATAGCAAAATAAGGATAGTAGCGACAATAACAATATGAGTGAATATTCATGGATAAAACTATAACTCTGGAGAAATTTGTTCAAATACTTTCCGGTACGGAAAATACCATGGAGGCATGCGGTGATGCCTTTTCTCTTATTGCTCCCGCTCTTCAGATTTCCCGAATCACTCTGGATATGAATATTCCGGAAACCAGGCAGACTCCAACCGGTGAAGTCAGACATTTGACCATTTACTCAGGCGAAATGCTTTCGGATGAGGAAACGGAAATTGTGTGGCTGGAAGAATCCCAGCGCACTTTTGAAAACGGAATGATAACTGCCCGTGTGTATGCTCCAATCGAGACAAACTGGAGCCCGGATGAAAGGCAGTTTATTTTGTCTGCCATCAGAATATTCCTCATACATATCGGCAGATTCAGACTGGTTGAACTCGTTCAGAAAAGCGCTCTCACTCAGTATCTTACAGGCCTTCCGAATTCAGGAGGGTTTCTGGCTTTTGCCACAAGAAAAGTCATTTCCGGTGAGATAACAAAATATAACTCCTATTATTTTAATTTGAAAGGCTTTGGGCTTATAAACAGACGCTTCGGCGCTGATGAAACAGATAATATTGTCCGCAGATATGCAAGAGCACTTTTGGAATTCTGTGAAGAAGACGAAGTAGTCGGTCACCTCGGCGGAGATAATTTTGTTGCGCTTATTCGCAAGGAACGCACCGGCGACTTTCTGAACCTGCTTCAAAAAACAACCGTATACGGAATACGCGACGGCGAACAGGTACCTGTGACTATAAGTGCCGTTGCCGGAGTTTACGATATTGATGACTCTTTGAAAAATCCCGGTCAGATTCTTGGACGCAGTTCTATAGCTCTTAGCGTTGCCAGATCACTTTCAAATGAGCCTTTCCTCTTTGTAACAAAGGAGATGAGCACCAGGGTTTACCGTGAGAAGCAGATTGAAGATCGCTTTGAGGACGGTCTTTTGAATAATGAATTTAAGGTATATTACCAGCCTAAAGTAGACACCAGGACACATACGCTGATCGGAGCAGAGGCACTCTCCCGCTGGCTGTGCAAAGGTGAATATGTCTATCCGGCTGAATTTGTTCCCGTACTTGAGAGAAACAGTTTTTCGATCGGTCTTGATATCTACGTCATTGAGGAAGTTTGTCGCACTATCCGCAAATGGCTGGACGAAGGTCTTGATCCTGTCCCTGTTTCCGTCAATTTCTCCAGGAGCGATCTCACAGACGAGAGACTTGCAGATCAGATTCTTGAGATAATAAATAAATATGATTTAGATTTGTCTTATATTCAGATTGAAGTTACCGAAACTGCGACTTCAAAGGAAAAAGGTCTTATCACTCATTTCCTGACGAAGCTGAACGGCATGAATATTGCCAGCTCGATCGATGATTTCGGAACAGGCTACTCTTCTCTGGGAATTCTAAGAGATCTGCCTGTATCGACCATCAAGATAGACAAGTCCTTTATCGATAATGAGGTTCTCACTCGCCGCGATGAGATTGTTTTAAAAAATATCATTCAGATGGCAAAGGAGCTCGATATTGAGGTTATAACCGAAGGTGTCGAGCGTCCCGACCAGATAGAATTTCTGCAACGTGTCGGCTGCGATCTGGTCCAGGGGTTCTTCTACGACAGGCCCCTCACCCGAGAAGAATTTGAGGATCGCCTGAAAAATAAGACCTATAATATCTGATAACCCTTTAATCCAAAGCCCCATACATACTATATTGGTATTAGAGTGCTACATAAAGAATAGATAGAACCACTTGGATAATTACAAAGCGGAGGACTACCTGGGTGTCGGACCATCCGAGGTTTTTGCGAACATGATCGTGGATCGGTGTTCGAAGGTTGGTCATTACTTTGAGCTTGAAGAATCTGATAAGTGTTATCTTGAGAAGGCCAAGGCCGCCATCGATTATAAGCACCAATGATAACATCAGATATGAAAAAGGATGACCGGACTTCATTGCCAGAATTGCAATGAAGAATCCCAGTGCTCTGGAGCCGGCATCTCCCATCAGCATCGAACTCGGCGAACAGTTGAAATAAAGGTATGCAAGAAGCACAGCCACCAGCAGTTGTCCTGCTGTTCCAACGCTTCCCAATTTTTCGGAAAATAAAATAACAAACGACATTATTGTTACAATAACAAGTGATGCACAAAGTCCATCCACTCCGTCAGAACAATTGGTGACATTGATTGCCACCCAGATCAGTGCTACTCCCAGCACAAAATAAACAGGGTAGGGTATGCTCAGTTCAAATGCCAGAAACTTTATTGTCGTGCCATTTTGCGACAGGAAGGTAACCATAGTCGCTACTGACAGCACAAAATCAATAAGTCCTTTTTTATATTCATTCCACGGCTTTTCTGCCGCATCATCAAGATAACCGCTAAGCATTATAAGAAAAAGCAGTCCCAGATAGATCAACATCTCAACAGAGAGTGGCAAAAAAAGAACAGAAACAAGTATAAAATCTATAACAAAAACAATTCCCACTCCGCGCAGCTTGCCTTTAGACAAAGCACCGTTTATGGCAAAAGCGCGCCCCTGATCCTGCGGAAGAAATGAGAACCTCATATTCAGCGTGACAAACGTCAGAATAAATGAAACTACCATTCCTATAGCTGCTGCCTGATGTGGTGTGAAAAAACCTAAAAAAGTATCATATAACATTACAATTTCTCCTCTGTAAGCCGTTGTTTCAGCTCATTTTTATTCAGAATTATGCATATTTGTGATATAATTTGCTTTGGCTTATGTATTTTTGTGTTTTCAGCGAGGGGCGTTCAAGCACATACCGCCTTTATCATTATATTATCGAAGGTAGGAACTAATGGCAACTTTTTCCGAGATCAAAAAAAATGTATTGAATTATATTAATCCATATATTCACCCTTCCATAAAGGAAGGTCTTTACCGAATCAATTTAAAGTCAGCAAGAGATATTTCCTTTGCTTTTACAATCATGGAATTACTGGCTTTAATTTCCTATTTTATATTTTTCAGAGATGTTCTTTCCGAACCGGGTGTTATTCCTAATGCACTTTATTCAATAGGTATCAGTGCCATAACTTTCCTTGTTTCAAATTACGGACTTAAGGATTCAAAACATCCATTCAGCACTTACAGACATATCAGCATAATCTACTATATCCTTATCATCATCTTTGGTATCGCGACATCCTTCTATCATTACACCAACGGAAACCAAATGTTTGTATTTTTTGCTATAGTATTCTGTCTGGTCAATTTCTTTTTGCTGCCGCCGATAACCAGTTTCATTTTGATTTTTGGCTCTTATATTGTTTTTTACCTGATACTGTATGCCTATGACGGCGCCATAAGGATCAATCTTTTTAACTACTCTCTGCTTGCAATACTTACAGTCATCGGTGCCTTCAACAAATACCGTATGCAGGCAACAGAGCTTGAGCGTATTCACCGCATTGAAACCATGAACGACATGCTCCAGAATGTTCCGGTACATGATAATGTCACTGATATGAAAAACCGCTATGCTCTACGTGATGATTTCGATTCATACCAGAACCACCATATAATTGTTGTTATGCTTGATCTTGACGAATTTTCCAAGGTAAACGAAGAATACGGCCTTGATGCAGGTAATGCAATCCTCAATCAGGTGGGCAAATATATTAAAACTCACCTCACGGACAGTCATTCCTACAGATATGGCTCTGACTCATTCCTTATAATACTTCAGGACATGGAACTTAGTGATGCGCTTCAGCGCCTGTCTATCTGGGAGCGCAGTATGGCCACACTCAGTATCCCCGAAATAGATAAACCTATTCACTATACAAGCGGATATTCACACGGAACCCCCAGAGACGAGGATGAGCTGAGAATGCTTATAGAAGCCGCTGATCGCAAGAGAAGAGACTATTCATCATAAGATTTTTTATTATATTTTTCATTTTTTACTTTTTCCGTAATATCTTTTCTGTTAAAATAATGAAGGTGTGTCTTTTACGCACATTTTTAAAGGAGGATTCTATTATGAAATTTAATAAACGAATAGTAAGTGTCGCACTTACAGCTATGATGCTTACAGCTGCTGTTGGCTGCGGTAAGTCCGACAAGACAGATGAAGCTGAAGAAGGACTTACATGGGAGTCCATCGAGGATAATGCAGGAGAAGAAGAAAGCACCGAAGAAGCTCCTGTAGAGGAAGAACCCGCTGAAGAGATCGTTTCAGCCGAGATACCTGCAGGAATGTACAGAAGTGAGCTCACAGGTGAGCCCATCAGCGAGTCTCTTAAGGATCAGCGTCCCATCGCTGTCATGGTAGATAACGAGTCCGCTGCTCTTCCTCACTTTGGAACAGCAGAATGTGACGTTGTATATGAGATGATGAACAGCACACAGAACGGTCGTATCACTCGTCTTATGTGCATGATGAAGGACTGGGGCTCAATCAAGCAGCTCGGTTCCATCAGAAGTACAAGACCTACCAACATTATTCTTGCTGCTGAGTGGAATGCAGTACTTTGTCACGATGGTGGCCCGAAGGTTCACATCGATCCCTATCTTGCTAAGGAGTGGGGAACAAACCACTTCTCAGGAACTTTCTCTCGTGTAGATAATGGTAAAAAGAGAGAGTATACAGAGTACATCCTTTCAGGTGATCTTGAGAACAACTTCTCAGGAAGCAGTTTCTCAACTACTTACAACGAGTTCACACCTGACGGTGTGAAGGAAAATCACTTCAATTTCACTCCCTGGGGTAACGAGATCAACCTCCAGGATAAGGGCTACGCTAAGTGCCTTGATGCTACAACAATTGATATCATTCCTTTCACACACAATAGCTCAAAGCTTGTATATAACGAAGAAACCAAGGAATATGAGTACTACGATTACGGCAACATCCACAAGGATGGCGAAGATGGAGAAGTTCTTTCCTTCAAGAATGTAATTCTTCAGAAATGTACCTTCAACCAGCTTGATGATCACGGTTATCTCATTTATAACTGTATCGATATTAACCAGCCCGGCTACTACTGCACAAACGGTAAGGCAACCGATATCGTATGGACCAAGACCGGTGAACTTGTAAAGACACAGTTCTTTGATTCACAGGCTAACGAGCTTGAGATCAACAATGGTAAGACATATATCGCACTTGTTCCTGCAGATACTTGGGATCAGCTTGTTATTCAGTAATTAAGCATAAAATAATTAAAGCCATGGCACAGCACATGCCATGGCTTTTTATTATACCTAGTTCTCTATGATCATCCTCTTAAATTCTTCTGCGGGTACAGGTCTCGAGAAATAGTAACCCTGAATCATCTCACATCCGATGGATTTTAAGTACTCGTACTGTTCTTCTGTTTCCACTCCCTCAACGACAATTGGCATATCCAGCTTTTTAGTCATCTCAACAATTGTGTTTATAACTATCTGGCCCTTCTCTGAGGATTCTATTCCATCCATGAACTTCATGTCGGCCTTGAGCACATCAACATGCGCATCCTTGAATGTATTAAAACTGGAATAACCGCTGCCAAAGTCATCCATAAGGATTCTGAATCCAACTTCCTTAAGGACATCAACCGTGCCAAAGAACTTTTGATTTTCAGCCACGAAAGCACTCTCCGTTATCTCAAGCTTAATATCTAGCGGTGAGAGGTGATATTTCTTAATCAGATCCAGCATCACCTCGTAAAGATTCTCCATCTGCAGATCTCTTCTTGATAGGTTAACCGAAATCGGCGGAACAAGGATCCCTTCATTCCTCCAATCAGAAATTTGCTTACATACAGCTTCCCACATGTATACATCAAGCTTAGTGATAAAGCCATTTCTCTCAAATATCGGAATGAAATCCCCGGGACTGATAAGACCGTATTGCTTATCCTTCCAGCGAATCAGCGCCTCAGCACTGCAGATTTTCTTTGTCTTTGCATCATATATTGGCTGGAAATATGGCAAAAAATCATGCTCATGAATCGCCCTGTCGCAGTTGTGAAGCATGTATGCCTGCATCTCGAAGGAACGGTTCAATCCTTCATCAAAAAGCCTCTCATGCTTGTCATACTCATAACGAATCGAATCCATCGCAAATCTTGCTCTGTCGCACATAAGGATGGGATTCATGGTCCTGTCAGTTATAGGATAAACGCCGGAGTAAAGAGACAGATTATAATCCATATCCTCACCCGGATACATCTCGTTGAGTTTAAGCGTTCCCTGCAACATCCAGTAAGAACCTTCAGGAAACAGCCCTACAAAATTATCCTCTCCAAGATAGGCGAGCTCCACTTCCCATGAAAAGCTCTGTCTCATGGCTGCAGCAATACGCCTAAGAATATCGTCGCCCTTTTCGAAGCCAAATCTCTCGTTTACATCCTGGAAATCTCTGATATCAAGCAGGCACATTTTATACTCAGTCTTGGGATTTAATATCAGATCCTCTTTAACCGCTCTCATAAAAGCAGTCTTGGTATATAGACCCGTCTTAGGATCCGTAGGGTTATCAACAAGATATAACATAACCAGATTAAAGGTAACCCCGGCTGCAAAAGCAGCTCCCATGAAGCCAAAATCCTCAATCCTGTAGTTCAGTATAAGCATTAAAAAATCAAGGAAGACAATAAATGTTATAACCGACGGAGCGAATTTTCCAAGCCTCCTGTGATGTCTCCAGGCAAGGGAGATTGAAGGAATAACATATAACAGATTTATAATCGTAGAAATAACTATATATGCCAGTCTCTCTATGGTAACGGTGCCTCTTACTTCACTGTAATAAGCAATATGATTAATTGGATTCAGCACCAGAATGTAGATCAGCGTGATGGCGAAGGGCACAATAGATAAAAAAGGCGCTTTTTCCCTATATCTGACGAGTCCCACCGTGATCTTGTAGGCGCAAAGAAGATATGTATTTAATGTGATAATAAAACCGGTGACAGCAGTGACGTAGTAAAAATTTTCATTTAAACCAAGGTACTTATAAAATGTATTAAGCACCCAAATAAAGATGATATATGCAATTGTCACATACACTTCAAGACTAATCCAGACAATACCCACTGTGCGGCTTAGACTTCTTACGCGCATAGCAAGGATACCGACAGCAATAATCCCAAGACTGAGTAATGTGATCATGACGTGTCTCCCCTATCTATACATATCCAACTTCAATTATACATTAAAATATTTCTCACACCCGTCACTATCTGTTTTTTCAGAATTTCTTTATAAGTATTTTACATTCTGAAGCATTACTTAAAATTTCAACGCTCTGCGATATGCTATAGTTATCTTGAGAAAATATTTCACTTGATAAAACCTGTTTGGGAGCGCATATGCAAGACAGCAAAAAGGTCATCATATCCCTGAGGGATGTAACAAGAGAATTTAATACAGGTGATGGAAAACTTGAAGCGCTGAAGGCAATCTCCCTTGATATTTACGAAGGAGAGTTTGTCGCAATCCTTGGCGAAAGCGGCTGCGGCAAAACTACAGTCCTTAACATTATGGGAGGCATGGATCACCTTACAAACGGGACCATGATACTTGATGGTAAAGACTTTTCCCACCCATCTCCCGATGAATTAACCGCCTACAGAAGAAATTATATCGGCTTCGTATTTCAGGACTACCACCTCATGCCCAATCTGACAGCACTGGAGAATGTGAATTTTATTGCAGAGCTATCTCCAAACTCGATGCCCGCAGAAGAAGCGATTGAGATGGTAGGTCTCTCAGATCGAAAAAACAACTACCCTTCTCAGATGAGCGGTGGTCAGCAACAACGTGTTTCCATTGCCAGAGCTCTTTGCAAACACCCCCGTCTGATTCTCGCTGATGAGCCCACAGCCGCACTGGACTTTAATACCAGCATAGAAGTACTCCAGGTCTTTGAAGACATAGTAAAACGCAATCAGACCACTGTTGTGATGGTCACTCACAATAACGAGATATCCAAAATGGCTAATCGTATTGTAAAAATCAAGGACGGTCAGATAGATGAGATTATCACCAATCCCTCGCCTACTCCCGCCGCTCTTTTATCCTGGTAACCCCCTCATCTCAAGCGTTTTTGGTGATTATTATGAAAAAAACCCAGCTTCTGGACACTTTCAGAAACATCAAAAAACAGCTTGTTTCATGGCTGTCAATTATCGTCATTTCTTCCTTTGCCCTGGCTGCATATCTTGGGCTCACTTATTCTGCCTACGGACTTGAAAAGGCAGGACAAAATCTCTATGATTCCACAAATTTCAGAGACATTCAGATAACCTCAAACTGCCTGATCTCCGAATCCGATCTGGAACAGATAAAAAAAGTGCCTGGAATTACCGGCGTAGAGGGGCTTCTTCGCACCTCAGGCAGAATAAGCGGAAATAATATCACAAAACCGGTTTATATTACCTCTGTCCCAAAGCATATCGGTCTTCCCATCCTTCAGGAAGGGCATCTCCCCGAATCCGATTCCGAATGCATCATTGAACAATATCTTGCGGACAAACTCGGTATAAAAATCGGCGATAGTCTTTCCATTAAAGATGCTTATGATGAGGACATTCCGGAACTAAATCTAAATTCCTTTATAGTCACAGGTATTTTTCTTCACGCGGAGCACGCCAGCTTTGACCTTGAAGAGACCTACTGCATACTTGTAGATAATTCCGCCTTTGACAGCTCAAAATTCGATAATTGCTACTGTCTTGCTGATGTAACCTTTGATAATCCTGAGCATTTCAGGACCTTTAGCAGAGATTATTTTAATCTCTCCGATACTTATATCGATTCTCTGGAGACACTAGGAAAATCCCTATCTTCCGAAAGGTATGACAAATACACCAAATTCATGGATGAACAGCTTAGCGATAGCGAAAAAGATCTTTCCGACGCGGAAGCTCAGCTTAGTCTTGCTGCAAAAACAGTACCGTCTCTTAAGGGCAAAACCGGAGAAATAATGGCTGATATGTCAAACATGCTCTCCGTAATAATAAGCACAGACCCTTCTGAATATAAAACAGCTGATGAACAGATTACAGCTTACGAAGATGCAAAAAAAGAATACGATCATGCCGTGAAAAGAGTTACAGATACCCGTAACGGGCTTAATAAAATACTTGGGATGGGCAAATCAAAGTGGTACGTATTTAATAGAAATGCAAATCCCTGCTTCGTATTTCTTAAAAATAACACAGAGAACCTTCGTGCGCTGAACCTTTCCTTTTCTCTTTTGTTTGTAGCCATCGCCATCATGGTCATTTTTGCTTCACTTTCCAGAATGGTATATGAACAGCGTTCGATTATCGGAATCTCAAAAGCACTTGGTCTTCACCAATTTGAGATTTTCTCAAAATATCTGATTTTCGGATTTTCCGGCGCAGTACTCGGAATCATCCTTGGCATAGCATTGTCTCTGTTCATAATCGAGTGGATTGTAGCCATTGGTTACGGTGATCACTTTATTTTCGGACCGTTCCCTTTTGCAATAGACATTATACCCACCGTTGTTTCTGTACTTGTAGCAGTCATCGTTGCCATCCTTTCCATAAATGCATCCTGTTCCTCGCTCTTAAAGGAAACTGCCAAGAAGCTGTTATCTCCCAGAATCCCCAAGGGACATGCAAAAGCTTTGGAAAAATCGCCTTTTCTTAAACGTCTGAATCTCTACAACAGAATGATTCTTCTTAATATGCGCTCCGACATTGTAAGGGTTATCGTTACAATAATCAGCGTTGCGGGCTGCTGCTCCCTCGTGGTTATAGGTTTTTCGCTCAGAGCCTCGATTATGGGCGCTATAAAATATCAGATAAGCGATTATACCCATTATGACGCCAAAATAAGTTACAGCAATGAAATCTCCCCTTCCGCATCCGGGGATATTAAGGATATCCTAAAGGGACATAATATCTCATATATAAGCTTTCTGAATAAGCACGGAAGCGTACAGGTGGACGACACTCTCGAATACATGGAATTCCTTATCTGCGATGACCTTAAGTCCTTCTCCAACTTCAGACCGCTTACAAGTCTTGGTGAAAAAGAGGGTTTGATAATCACGAATCGTCTGGCGGAAATATACGACCTCGGAGAAGGAGATAGTATTTACGTGATAGACGATATGGGCTATAAGCATAGCGCAAAAGTAAGCGCAGTTGCCAAAAATTACATAGGAAGATATGTTATATGCACAAAGACATACTATGAACAGATCATGGAAGACACTTTTGAAAACAACACCTTTTTCATTAAACTAAACTCTTCTGTGGACGAAGCTACCCTTCAGGATGAACTGCTGGGTATACAGGGTTATGAGGCATATACACCGGCCTCCGAGCAAGTGGAGATGTTCAACAATCTGCTTATAGTATTAAACCTTGTTATAGGGCTTCTGATTATCTTATCAGGTGTAATGGCACTATTTGTGCTCCTTAATCTTGCAGATATGTATCTTCTCTCGAAAAAGAACGAACTTACAATAATGAGAATAAACGGTTTTACTGTAAAAGAGACTGTTCTGTACGCTGTAAGGGAAGTATTTTTCACCACCACAACAGGAATTATTCTAGGAGTCATCATAGGCTGTGTAATCGTATATTCCATCATAAGGACTATGGAACAGGTTCACCTCATGTTTGTTCGAAGCCCCAGCATTCCTTCATGCATACTGGGAACTGTTATAACTGCCGGTTTTACGATTGGAATTTATTACTTATCGATGAGAAAAGTTAAAGACCTAAGCCTTAAAGATATTTAGTCAGATTTCTTAGAAAAGGACTTCTCGCATATACAAAAAAGGGCTTTGCCCGGATAATGACAAAACTCATTTCCGAAGCAATAGCCCTTTTATATTTTCATATAATTATTTATAGAGATGACATCTTACTACATGTCCATTGCCCATATCCTTTGCCACAGGCTCCTGCTCCTTACAGCAATCCATGCAATGAGGACATCTGGTATGGAACTTACAACCCTTCGGCGGATTAGCAGGTGAGGGAATATCACCCTCAAGAAGTACTCTCTCCTTCTTGATATCCGGATCCGGCATGGGGATCGCACTAAAGAGTGCCTTTGTATAAGGATGAAGAGGATTTGCAAAAATATCCTCTGTTTTCCCTGTCTCTACAAGATTTCCAAGATACATAACACCTACCGCATCTGAGATATGCTCTACGACAGAAAGATCGTGCGAGATAAACAGATATGTAAGGTTGTTCTTCTCCTGAAGATCCTTCAAGAGGTTGATGATCTGTGCCTGAATAGAAACGTCAAGCGCTGATACAGGCTCATCACATACTACGAACTCAGGCTTTACGGCAAGAGCTCTGGCAATACAGATACGCTGTCTCTGTCCACCGGAGAACTCATGCGGATAACGATCCTTGTGATAGGGCTGAAGTCCGCACTCCTTCATGATCTCTGTAATGTAATCATCAAGCTCATTTTTCGGAACAAGTCCATGCTCGCGAACAGCCTCTCCGATAATCTCACCGATAGGAAGACGGGGTGAGAGTGAAGAATAGGGATCCTGGAAAATGATCTGCATCTTCGTACGAAGCTCACGGAGCTTTTTCTTATCGTATTTACTGATATCTTCACCGTTGAAAAGGATATCACCCTCAGTCTTGTCCAGAAGTCGCAGGATTGTTCTTCCTGTTGTGGACTTACCGCAGCCTGACTCTCCAACAAGTCCCATGGTTGTTCCGCGGGGAATTGAAAATGTTACATCATCAACCGCTTTTACATTACCTGTTACACCACCGAAGAAACCGCCCTTGATAGGGAAATACTTCTTGAGGTGCTTTACTTCAAGTATATTGTCGCTCATTACTTTGCACCTCCTTCTTCAGTCATTGCACCATTTGCGAAATCCTCGCATCTGTAGCAGCTTACTTCATGAGTGGGAGAAATCTTGTAAACTCCGGGATACTTTCCGGAACACTTCTCTACACACATCTCGCATCTGTCCTTAAAATAACAATAATCAGGCATATCGATAGGGTTAGGCACATTTCCGGGGATATTGTAAAGCTTATCCGCGTGCTTACCTACAACGGGCTTAGACTTCATAAGACCGATTGTGTAGGGATGTCTGGGATCCTTGAAGATCTCTCTTGCAGTACCTTTCTCAATAACACGACCTGCATACATAACAACGACATAATCTGCCATCTCAGCTACAACGCCAAGGTCATGAGTGATAAGCATGATTGAGCTGTTGATCTTGTCCTTGAGGTTTCTCAGGAGGTCAAGAATCTGAGCCTGAATTGTAACATCAAGCGCTGTTGTGGGCTCATCCGCAATTATAAGCTTGGGGTCGCAGGCAAGAGCCATAGCGATCATGATACGCTGACGCATACCACCTGAAAGCTCATGAGGATACATCTGATATACACCCTCTTTATTTGCGATACCAACCATCTGAAGCATCTCGATGGTTCTTGCCTTAACCTGCTCGGGTGTCATATCGGGATTGTGAAGTGCAATAACCTCATCAACCTGAGCACCGATTCTGAAAACAGGATTAAGCGATGTCATGGGCTCCTGGAAAATCATTGACATCTTGTTTCCGCGAAGCTTCTGCATTGCAGAAGCGGGAGCATTTACAACATTTATTGTTCTGTCACCGTCATTGAAACGGATCTCACCTTCAACAGTCTGTCCTGAAGGTCTCTGAACGAGCTGCATGAGTGAAAGACTGGTAACTGATTTACCGCAGCCGGACTCACCAACTATACCTACTGTCTTACCCTGGGGCACCTCGAAGGATACACCGTCAACAGCTTTAACTGTTCCTATATCTGTGAAGAAATATGTATGAACATTATCAAACTCAACACAGTTATCAGGGTTCTTCATCTGTGTAACATATTCGCTCTCGGGAATATGCTTTCTGTTTCTCTTTTTCTCAATCTCGGATGTGATCTTACGATTCTCACGTGAAATTCTTCTTGACTCCTTAGCCGAGATGTAATTTGAATTCTTAGCCATTTTTCTATATCTCCTACTTATCTCTTCATCTTAGGGTCAAAAGCATCTCTGAGTCCATCACCAATAAAGTTAAACGCAAGAACTGTAAGAAGGATAAATGTTCCTGCAGGAAGCCATACAAAGAGGTAATTGGTCATAACATATGAATCGTTAACCGCATTTATGATACTTCCCCATGAAGCAGCCGGATACTTGATACCAAGTCCGAGGAATGAAAGTGATGCCTCAGAAAGGATAACCTCACCAAGTCCCATACTTGCAAATACGATAAGCTGAGGGATTACATTAGGTATAAGGTGCTTGAAAATTCTGCGATATGTGCTTATACCAAGTGCCTCTGCAGCTACCATGAACTCCTGCTCACGAAGTGAAAGAATCTGGCCTCTTACGATACGGGCAATACCTACCCAACCGATTACGGCCATAACTACGCAGAGAAGGTAAATACGAGCTCTGGGGCTTGCCTGATAGTAGTCCATGATTGAACCGAGGATCAGGTACAAAGGCATGGCAGGAATACAATAAACCACGTCGACAAGTCTCATCAGAAGGTTATCAACCCATCCTCCGAAGAAACCTGCGACACCACCGATTACCATACCGATGAATACTTCGATAAATACAACTACAAAGCCGATAAGCAATGAAATACGTCCACCATACATAAGACGGGCAAGAAGGTCCATACCATTTGCATCTGTTCCTACAGGATGTGCTTTGGAAGGAGCTGCGTATATATCTATAAGTCTTGTCTCCTGGAACTTCTTGATTGTATACTGACCGGTTTTAACCTCAAATCTGTATTCAACCATATTGCCGTCAGCATCGGGATATTCAAAGGATCCTGAATTACCCTGAGCCTGGAATGCCTCAAGTGCTGCAGCCTTATAAGAAGGATCAAGGAAGGTTCCGGGATCAATAGCATTGAAGTTCATGTTGGAAACAACTGCATAGCCCTCGCCGTTTGTCTCAATAACCCCGTCACTTATGCTGTATGTAGTACCGTCCGCCTCAAAGCTGGACGCATTTGTAGCAGCAGCTACGAGAGCATTACGATAAAACTCATAGGAAAACTTTGTATCCTTGCTGTAACCGGTAAAGGATCTTTTTGATGCAACGGCCACTTCTGTAGCTTCATAAACATCTGCTTTGAAGTCCTCGCCATCAAACATATATACTTTTCCATCCTGCTCGAAATCGCTTCTTCCTGCTTTTACAGCAGCGTCAAATTCCTTGTTGCCCTTAAGGAATAACTGTGCAGGCTCAAGCGTGTATATGAGATATACGTCTGAATCCTCTGCAGCAGGTGACATTCCCATCATTGAGCCGTCACGCGTCTCGAAAACATACTTTTTCTTTGAAGCAGCAATAAGTGCTTTAGAATTTATATCTGTAGGGAGCTTAACTCCGTCAGCTACCTGGAACTGAAGCTGATCTATCTCGGTAGCTCCGGCAAAATCCTTCATTACCTGCTCTGTCTTGTAGAACACCTTACTCTCAGAATAGGGATAAAGTGCTCCTCCCACAAATGCAAAAACGAACATTGCAACAATAATGACCATTCCGACTATCGCGAGTCTGTTTCTAAGGAATCTCTTAAGAACCATCATTCCCGGAGAGAGGACACGGACTCTGTTGGCATCATCAAGATGCATCTCGAATTTAACATCTAATTCGAAACCTTTTTTGTCTTTTTCATCTTTAACTTCTTCAGTTAAGTTTTCTTTCTTTTCTTCTGACATTTTATCCGCCTCCTTTCCTTAGTTTACTCTGACTCTCGGGTCAACTACCGCATAGAGAATATCAGCGATAAGGTTACCCAGCAAAATGAGCACTGCCATAAATACCATATAGAACATAACGAAGGGAATATCTCCCTGCACTACGCACTGATATGATGTATATCCGATACCGGGGATCTGGAACAGTGTCTCAGTAATCATAGCTCCTGAGAACAGTCCCGGAAGTGATCCGCCAAGAAGTGTAACAATCGGGATAAGTGTATTTCTGAAAGCATGGTAGTTTACTACTCTGTCCTCAGAAAGTCCCTTTGCTCTTGCTGTTCTGATATAATCTGCATTCAGAACCTCAAGCATGTTAGTTCTTGTATAACGCATAAGTGAACCAACACTTACAACAGTAAGTGTGATAACAGGCATGATCATATGACGAGCCATATCAAGGATTTTACCTGTTGTTGAATAGCTCTCATGCATTCTTCCAACAATACCATAAAGATCAAGCCAACCCAGCTTTACTGAAAGTATATATTTCAAAATCGTCGCAAAGAAAAAGCTCGGAAGTGAAATTCCGATAAGTGCGATTACCGTTACAGTGTAATCAGTTGCAGAATACTGTTTTCTTGCAGCGGAAACACCCGCAGGTATAGCGATTATAATTTCCAAAATAAAAGTTACAAGGCCAAGTGCAAATGAATACCAGATAACGCTGCCAAATTTCTGTAATACAGGCTGATTCCAATACCAGGAATCACCGAAATCAAGTGTTATTGCCTTTGAAGCCCATTTAAAGTAGCCCTGGATTACCCCCGTGTCCAAGCCATATTGTGCATTGAGCTGTTCTACCCATTCAGAGTAACTTTTAGCACCGGGCTTTGTCGACAAAGCCATTGCCTGCTGTTCAACGTATGATGTAGGCATACACCTCATGATCGTGTAAATGATCATAGATACGAAAAACAATAATACTACTGATATGAGTAGACGTTTAAGTATGAATTTCTTCATTGGTGTCTATACTCCTTCTAATTAAATATCTTCTACCTATTGTGTCTGCATTACTCGGGGAGTCATGCCATCTATATATAAAATTTCACTTTGCGAAATATTATTTTCAAGGCCAATTATATAAATTGATAATTCTATTCTCTACCGTTTTAAAGCTGTGAAGTAAAAAAGTACATAACATGTCCGTGGGAGCCAAAGTGACCCCCACGGACAAAGTTATGCGTATTCTGTTATAAATACGAATTACTTAGTCATAAGTGACTGAATGCCATCATGTGCACTAGTGCTTGCAAAGAAGTTATAATATGTTGTCTCATCGTGAAGCATCTCAGAATTATCAACATCTACACGCTCTGTTGCATAAATTGAGCAATTCTGTCTCTGATATACAGGAATCTCAACAGCATAGTCAACTACATAGTCAAGGGCTTCCTTATAGATAGCCTTACGAACTGCCTGATCAGTTGTTGAACGTCCTTCAACTACAAGATCATCAAGCTCCTTCTGGTTGATTCTATACATGTAAGCAGAACCGCCATCTGAGTGGTAAACCTGATACATATCAGGATCCATTGATCCGCCCCAAGCTGCACACCAGATCTCAGCTGTTCCACCTTCAGTTGATGTCCAAAGAACTGAAGAATCTGAAAGGTCATTGATGATAAGGTCAAAACCGATCTTAGCAAGGTCTTCCTTAGCTGCTGTAAGGATACCGAATGAAGGGTGATCACCCTTACCATCAGCAGGGATCATAGCCTCGTATGAAAGCTTAGCACCCTCGGGAGCTGCTGTAAGCTTGCCATCTGATACTGTATAGCCGGCCTTCTCGAAGAAGCCAAGTGCTGCCTGAATAGCTGCATCATACTTCTCATCTTCGCTCATGCCGTCTGTGTAGATAGGATTTCCGTCAACATCTGTTGAGAAAGCAACCTTGTAATCAGGATCTGAAGCCTGAGGTGCTGCCCATGATGTGTTGGAAATAGGATAGTTGATAACGTTAGCTGCATCGCCGTAGTAAGAATCAACAACTACGTCTCTGTGAACAGCGAGAACAGTTGCGATAGCCTTACGAAGAGCCTTAGACTCTTCACTTCCGGGATCTGAACCAACCTTAACGTTCTCAGAGTTCATTCCGATGTAACCATAACCATTATTATCTACAAGTGAAGTAGAAATCTTATCACCTGTAAGCTCGCCGTTTGAGTTGTCACCAGCGATCTGCTCAAGTGTGGACTTGTTGGCTGAAGGCTCAGCAACATCAAGTGTGCCCTGTACTATAGCAGGCTCAGCATCAGACTGCTGTGTAACCTTCATCTGTACTTCCTTGATTACAGGAGCGCCAAGATAGTAGTCCTCGTTTGCTGTGAAGTAAACGATCTTGTTCTCATACTTATCAAATACATAGGGGCCTGCGCCAAGAGGCTGAGTTGTCTTTGCTCTTACGCTTGAAAGGTCACCCTTTGTGAAACCAAAGCTATTGTTGTCATAGTCAAAGAGAGACTTATCACCATAGTAGTGAAGAGGAGCGATCTCTAAGCAAAGGCTGTAAATAGCTGTAGCATCAAGCTTCTCCATATGTACTACCATCTCTGTGTCGCTGATTTTCTCAATACCCTCAATTGAAGCAGCTGAATCACCAGTCTCAACTGAGTTCTTATACTCGTCACCAAGCATATCAAGAATGCCGTCGCCAGCCTTCTCAGTATCTGTAGCTGTCATTACGTCATTGTCATAAGCAGCCATGATCTCATTCCAGAAATCATCAACTGTAGGAGCTGTGCCACCCTTAACATCGAAGGTTGCACCTGAAGGAGCTGTAAGAACGCCGCCTTCTGCTTTACCATAGCCCCAGTTAGCCATTGCGTTTGCAATAGGATCCTTAGCGATATCCTCATCATCAGATACAGCGCCATTAGCTGTGCAGTAATCAGCGATATCATTGATGAACTGTTCCTTAGCTGCAGGGAAGTCTGTCTCCCAGAACTTCTTCTGCTCATCCTCTGTGAAATATGTGAAGTCTGTGTTATCCTCACCAGCCTTGATAAGAAGGTTGAAGAGTGTGTCAGAACCACTTCTGTATGCTTCCATTCCCTTGATAGGAAGTGCATTGAATGTTGCTGATCCATCGAAGGAAGGATCTGAAAGTACATACATTGTGAAAATAACGTCGTCGATAGTAACTGGTTCACCATCAGAGAACTTAATATCATCACGCATCTTAAATGCGTAGTCTACTGTGCCATCCTCATTCTCAGTAATTACGCAATCAGCAGGACCCTTGTACTCATAAGAGTTACCATCATACTCTTTGGTCTCACCCTCGATACCATTCATAATAACTTCACCGAGACGATCAACCTTAAGTAACGGGATTGATGTCATCTGCTCTACGTTGATATCGTAAGCAGTGTTTGCAAAGAAAGGACTGAACTTCTCAGAAAACTCTGACTCTCCGATTACAAGAGGAGCTCCGCTTCCTGTGCTCTCAGTAGCCTCTCCTGCTTCTTCTGTGGACTCTGTCTCTGCCTCTGTAGCATCAGCAGCTTCCTCAGTTGAAGCTTCTGCAGTAGACTCAGCTGTGTCTGCAGATTCGGTTGTTGTAGTGTCTGCGCCTGTGTTAGCATTGCCGCCACAACCAACAGCTGAAACAACCATTGTTCCGGCAAGTCCTAATGCCAGAAATTTGCCTAACTTTTTCATGTTACCCTCCATTCCGGGGTTTACTCCCCCTGGTATTTATGTGCATCCACACTCGTGGCTGTCACCAATAATTATTTACCGGATTCAACCGATATTCCGGAAAACTTCTTATTGTAATATCTCGCAAAAAAGCACGCCAGAACAATCACCGGCACATGCAGAAACAAGTATATCAGTTCACGGACGATATCATACTGTCCTCTCCTGATAATCAGATAAACAACTTCGCATACAGTGCTGAGAGCCGCCATCACGATCACGGCTATACCGCAAAAATGCATACGCCCTACGCCCTTGTCATACTGCTGTCTTGTCATTCTCGGAGTAGCGCCCGCAAATTCCACAATTCCTATAAGGAAGAAAAGTACCGGCAAAAACTGACAGAAATAAGGCAGCACCACCCACAATGTACGTGAAGAGGTCTGATTCACAAGGCCCTGTACCACAAGCGCAGCTAACATTCCTGCTCCGAAAAGCAGGCATGGCAAATAGGTCTTTTTCTTTTCAGTTTCGCCATAAGGAAGCACATAGATATCCCCTTTATAGAAGAATCTATCACGAAACCTCCCTTTTTTATCCATCTCGGGAACATGATCGTAATCGCCCTTGTACGGATTGTGCAGAATACTCATTACCCCCAAAATCCTGTTTCTGTATAAATATAATAAGCGCTCCCGCACTTACACCCTGCAAGTAGGAACGCCGTTGTTCTTAATGTAAGCATTACAATATTGATTATTTTAAGTCTTAACCGAGATTAAATTATATCAAATAGATAAAATAAGTCAAGCACTCGCGCACTTTTGTCTTTGTGTGGCGGACACTCTGTTATAGTAACGTGCTACCTTGGAAACGCGATGAAATCTACGTTTTCTTATTTTCCCATAAAAATGGCTTTCCAAATAAACTTTATATTTGACTCAAAGTATCTCTTGAAAAGACGTTTTGGATCCTGGAACAATCTGTAGAGCCATTCCATACCGATTTTCCTGACCCACCTCGGTGCTCTTTTTATATTTCCGGCAAAAAAATTGAAACCGGCACCCACTCCGAGCATAACTCCATGTATCTTTCCTTCATGCGCCGCCATCCATTTTTCCTGCTTCGGAGCACCAAGTCCTATCCACACAAGGTCCGCACCGGATGAATTGAGCATCTCCACAATCTCTTCATCCTCCGCTTCCGTCAGTTCTCTAAACGGCGGTGAATAGAAGCCTCTGATATCCATTCCCGGAAATCTCTCCGGAAGTTTTTCCTTTAAAAGCGCTATAGTCTCCTCTGACGAGCCGTAAAAGAAATGCGACAGTTTTCCGTCCATGGTGGAGTTAAACATTGCCTCCATGAAATCCGGTCCCGCTATTCTCTCCGCTTTGACATAGCCCGCCTTCTGAATCCTGTTTACTATAGGCTGTCCGTCCGGAAATGTCAGTGCCGAAGAATTCTGTATTTTCATGTAGTCTGCATTCTCGCTTGCTTCGACAGTTGTATGTACATTACAGAAGCAGATATATTTTCCGAAGAAATCTCTGATGTGGCTTCGAACATACCGCACTGCATTTTCTACATTAGATACAGCAAAATTGACACCCAGTACATTACATCTTTTTACCATAGCGGTATAGTAAGTCGCCTGATAATAGCCAAGCTCTCTTATAAGATTGCCTGTAATCCACTGCCCGTCCATGGACAATGCATAGTAAGTGTTAATACCGACGTTACCAAATCTTCTAACAAGATCATTTCTGACAAAATCTGCCAATTCCAATTTATCGGGAATACATATAAAGACATCACTGCAACCGGAATTTCGAACCGCATCAACCAGTTCTTCCCGTTTCTTTATGACCGCATCCTCATTGGAAAGTCTTATACCCGCCTCAGGGTATGCCTCGTCAAGGGGATGTATACCTTCCAGTGAAAACTCGAGCCCAAGTTCCTTTTCAAGATGGGCCCTTGCCGCATTAATATCCGGTGAATAGACAAGTGCGGCAATCTTTCTCCTGTGGAATTCAGGATTACCGCTTTTGATAAGAATTGCTCTATAGAGCATTCTGAATGTGAAAACAAAGACAAAATTGGTTATAACCAGAATACCCATTGCAAGTCGTGATACCAGCTGGGTATTCTTGGTAGCCATAAGAACCACCAGCATAAACACAAAAAGTATCACCTGGTTCTTAAAAAACTCAACAAAAACTTCAAGGGGATCGCTGTCCTCTATCGGCTTATAATCAAGGCTTCTTCCTCTGTAAACATTAACCAGTGTGGCAAACAGAATTTCCATGATGAACAGCATGGAATAGAGCGGTATCATCCACTCCCTCTTAAAATACCACTGAAAACGCAGAGTAATCATGACAATATAAGAAAGCGTAAGCGATACGCCATCAACAAACAATAATATTCTTCTTCTTTTATGTGAGCGTGACATGCTCATAGCAAACGACCCTCATTCCTTGATTATTCGGAGAATCTTTTATTTAAAACATCTGTGGATAATATCAATAACGATGTCCTGCTCCTCCTCAGTCATCTTGATATCCGAAGGAAGGCAGAGTCCCCTCTCAAAAATATCCATACTGATATCGGCGGCAGTTCCCTCATCAATATACGCATTACTGCGACCGCGAAGAATACCCTCCGCTGTCACAAAGATGTTGTTCCTGTAAATCGGCTGCATATGCATGGGTTTCCAGATAGGTCTTCCCTCAGCGTTAAAGCTTGCAATTGCATCCAGAATCTCTGTGGGACAAGATTTCCCGGCTTCGTGATTATAAAGAGCTTTTCTCTCAGACCTCACGTGAGGGCACATGGCGTCCTTATCAATAATCATGCAGCTAAGCCAATAGTTGGGCTCACAATTATCGGGAACAGGATTCATTGATACGGGAAGATCCTTAAGTCCCTCTTTGTATCTGTCATATACTTTTTTCTTTAAAGCGATATGCTCATCAAGATACGGGATCTGTCCCCTTACAACACCGGCAACAATATTGGACATGCGGTAGTTGTATCCAAGTTCCTCATGCTGATACCAGGGAGCATCCTCTCTGGCCTGTGTGCTCAGTTTCCTTACCTTATGACAGTCGGCTTCGCTGTCCGTAAGCAGCATTCCGCCTGAACTTCCGGTAATAATCTTATTTCCGTTAAAGGAAATAACGCTGTAATCTCCAAATTTTCCGGTCTGTTCGCCTTCATAGGTTGCGCCAAGCGATTCAGCGGCGTCCTCTATTATAAGAGCACCGTGTCTGTCGGCAATCTCTCTGATCTCACTTATCTTGCCGGGAGTTCCGTACAAATAGGCAACCACTATCAGCTTAACATCGGGATATATCTCAAAGGCCTTCTCCAGAGCTTCGGGGCTCATGTTCCAGCTGTCATATTCCGTATCGATAAAAACAGCTTCTCCGCCCTCGTAGGCGACGGGATTAACAGTTGCATCAAAAGTCATATCGGAGCAGAATACCTTATGCCCTGCCAGAGTTCCGACATTTGCGGGCTTTGGCCCGTAGAGCTTTTCACCGGCAAGTCTCATTGCAAGATGGAGAGCAGCAGTTCCGGAGCTCAGTCCTATTGCATACTTTCTTCCGACCTTCTCCTGAATCATTCTCTCCGATTCATTGATGTTCTCGCCAATGGTTGATACCCAGTTGGCCTCAATTGCTGCATTTATCCACTTAAGCTCGTCTCCGTGCATAGTGGGAGATGAAAGCCATACTTTGTTTTCGAATCTTTTTATTCCTTCAAATCTGTCCATATATACCCTCATCCGTCAGCTTCGCTGACACCTGTCTCCGTTCCACTCCGGTCCGCGCTGAACCGACGTCCCCCGGACGTCGAGCTGTCTCCGTTCCACTCCGGTCCGCGCTGAACCGACGTCCCCCGGACGTCGAGCGCCCCAGGGGAAGGCTTTTTAATATCTAATCATTCCGTCTCATTAATGAGCTCCGCTGCACGTTCAAGCGCTTTCTGGTGCTCGATCGAGTGCGAATCTGCATTATCCTCCGGGTGATAGGTTGTTACTATTTTCTGAACAATCTCTCGTATCTCGTCGGCATGCTCAGCCTTGGACGCTCCGTTCAGCTCCTCAAGCTGTGAAAAGAACTTCATATCATCCATATTTATAGGCTTGCCGATATGTATCATTCTGTTCGCGGTATCCTGAAGACCCTCTTCATCCATGAGCATCTCCTCATAGAGCTTCTCTCCGGGTCTAAGTCCCGTGAACTCAATCTTGATATCCTCACCTACCTTATATCCCGAAAGCTTAATAAGGTTTTCTGCCAGGTCAAGAATTCTCACAGGTTCTCCCATATCGAGGACAAATATCTCTCCACCCTTTGCATAGGCGCCCGCCTGCATTACGAGGCTGACAGCCTCCGGTATAGTCATGAAATATCTGATAATATTGGGGTCCGTAACTGTTACGGGTCCTCCTGCCATAATCTGCTTTTTGAAAAGCGGAATAACCGAACCGTTGGATCCAAGCACATTACCGAATCTGACCGCAACAAACTCCGTATCATAGTGCTTGTTGAAGGTCTGGACTATCATCTCACAGATTCTCTTGCTGGCACCCATGATATTGGTCGGATTTACAGCCTTATCCGTGGAGATCATGACAAACTTCTGACATCCGTTCATAGCGGCTGCCATCGCTGTCTTAAAGGTTCCGAATACGTTATTTTTAATTGCCTCGTTCGGGCTGTCTTCCATGAGCGGTACATGCTTATGAGCCGCAGCATGGTACACGATCTGAGGCTTGTACTCCTCAAAAATCCTGTTGATTCTGTTTGTGTTACGCACAGAAGCTATAAGGACCACAAGGTCAAGCTCCGGGTGGTTCCTCTTAAGCTCCTGCTGGATATCATAGGCATTGTTTTCGTAAATATCTACGATCACAAGTCTCTCGGGTTTGTGATTTGCGATCTGTCTGCAGAGCTCCGATCCGATGGATCCGCCGCCACCTGTAACAAGTACGGTCTTGCCGCTAACATATCCTGCAATCTGGTTCAGGTCAACCGCAATTGGATCTCTTCCGAGAAGATCCTCAACCTCAACCTCACGAAGCTTACTAACATTAACTTCGCCGTTAACCAGCTGATATACACCGGGAAGTGAACGAAGCTTACAGTTTGTCTCCTTACACAGATCGAGAAGTTTTCTCATCTCACTTCTTGAAAGTGAAGGTATAGCTACTATAATCTCATCAATATCATAGAGATCGGCACATTCAAGGATCTTGTCTCTGCCACCGACTACGCGGATTCCCTGAATATAATGTCCCCACTTGCTTCTGTCGTCATCGATGATACATCTGATAACCATGGTGGAGAAATTGCTGTTTACAATCTCTTTGATAATTATATTGCCGGACTCACCGGCACCTATCACCATTACAGAGATAGTGTTTTTCCTGTTCTCGGTCTTATGCTTTACGCTCCTGAAAAACCTGTAGCTGAATCTGCTTACAAAAATAAGTGTGATCAGAATAAAGGTGTACAGAAAGTAATAGCTCTGCGGAACAGGCTGTCTCCCGACTCTGAAAAACTGAAGGCCGACGGCATTCATAACACCGGAAGCCACACATGCCATAACCAGATTCTGAAGTTCTGTCTCCCCCGCATATGCCCACAAGCTGTTATATAGTCTGAAAAAATAGAAAAACAACAGCGAGAGCACAACATTGATGATAAGAAAGTTCGAAACCGGTTCCATAAATTCATACGGAACAAGATCAATATTGAACTCATATCTCATCAGGAGTGCAAGGTAACTGGCAATTATGATACTGAGAATATCATAGATGATCAGACCCGTTCTTCTATAAAATTTTGCAAAATTAAATGGTTTCTTTTCCTGTTTCATATCATTTTATAATATCATAAATCGATTTTTTATCATACCTTATGCCGATTTTCTATCCTTAAAGGCAATTGGCATAAGCGCCATCAAAAGAGCTACAGCCATGGGATTACTGAACTGGAACACCCACTCTGACAGAGCTGCCACACCCACTCCAACTATCATGGCAAAGGCAAACAATGCTCCGGGTGCATAATCCCTGTTCTTTAAATAGAATATAATCCCGCTGAAAAATGCGCAAACAAACATAAGGAAAAATACGATTCCCGCCAAAATTCCGTTATCATACATCACCTGAAGGTATGTATTATGTGCATGAACCGCTATCTCTCCGGATGGAAGTTCAGCTCCCATCTCATCATGTCCAAAAGGCGTCATCTGCTTAAGATATGCCTTAAAAATAGTTATCCTTCCGTTGGAAAATTCCTCAATTCCGTCCTCCGGTGTTCCGCTGTTTTCTTCAGCGTTCTCCTCCTGAACTTCGTCAGTATTCTCTCCACTGTCTGCGGACACCATAGCTTCCGCTGCAGCTGCCTCTGCTTCCATTCTGGCAAAGAGCTCATTTCCTCCGGTCTCCATCAGGTATTCCTTTATCTCAGGATCGGTCTGCTTGGAAGCAACTATTTCCGGAAGTGTATACATCATCCTGTCTGACTGATCTTCAGTAAGCGGAACTCCGTTTTCACCTATAGTTGACTTTCCTTTGCTATTGTAGTTCTCGATATCCTCCGGATAATTGTAATCCATCACATCTATATTCAGTATCTTTTCAGCGAAAAGATCCACAAATCTCTCGATACTCATATAGAGATGGCTGTCCGGCTGTCCGCCTCCGTAAAGTCCGAAATTGCCGGTTTCAACCAGGAATTTTTTCGGTCTTGCCACAATTGCCGGCATAGTTCTCTGTAGCATAAATGCTGCCGGAAAACTCAGTATTACAGCAAGTGCCATGGTTCCTATCTGAATCCCCAGATAGCGAAGCTTACCTTTTTTGCAGTCACCCGATGTGAGCACAAACATGCAGATAAACATCACAAGGCATGCAAGGTAGGATGTTCTGGAAATTGTAAACATCATGTAGGATGTCACAAAACCAAATAAAATGAATTCCTTCCAGAGATATTTAATTCTTGCTGCGAAGGACGTCATTTCTCTGGTCAGATATATCTTATACAGAAGAAGCACAGCAGAAGCGCATTCCATCACAGTCATATACTCTGCGGTTATGGTTACCGTATGAAAAACGAAAGCATATCTTCCTGTATTGAATGCCGCAAAGCTTCTATACATCCAGCAATAAAGCATGGAAACTACAAAATTCAGAAGAAGTCCGCCTATGATAAGCTCCGAATACTCCTTAAATCCGTATAACCAGTAACTGAGCATAAGGCCTATGGCAAAAGCTGCAAGTGCAACTCCCCACCATCTTGTATTCCTGAATACTACCAATACTGCAAATAGCACCAGAAGAACTATTCCGAAAATACTGATCTTATATTGGGATATCGCTTTTTTCTCAGCCTTCTCATGTACTCTGTGATATAACTCCACTGCAAAATTCAGCAATATGAAGCCCGCAAGTATAACCACAATAACCCCATAAGTCATTGCAGCATTATGAAGGTCATACTCCTTCTCTGTCTCCGGGAGAAGATGCATGATTCTGTAGATCACTCCAAGCACGATCGCCGCCGCACAGTAGTACACATTATGTTCCTTGAATATCCTATCCGCAGGGAATAGCAGACACAGGAAAATCAGGAGACAGATCATCTCCTTTCTCTCTGCCAGAGTCTGATAAATAGTATAAAGAGCATTCATGTACTCACAGCAAAACCATATCGCAGCTGCAATTGCAGACATCTGAAGAATGTTTTTGACATTATGCCAGAGCTTTACGTCAAGAGTCGCATCACTTTCATGGTTTATCGCATAAAATACAAATCCTGCAGCAATTATCACCCCTAACTCAAGGAAAAGATTTTCAACAGGCCTGATGTCAAAATATTTCATCGGCCAGATCAGTATCATCATCGCAAGAGTCATTACGGCAGCAATGGGATTGCCGACATATTTAATAACTTTATGAACAGAAATAAGCGGATCTTCCTTATCTGCAAATATCAGCTTTTGCAAACCTAACAGCGCAGCAGCAAGAAGAATGACCACAAGTATGATAAAGCCCGAAACCTTCTTGGAAAGAGGCTGAGTGTAATTATACTTTGCTGCAAGCTGAACGCCTTCAACACCGGTATCATGATATGCAAAGGATACGAAATAGGGTGATGTATCCTCGCCGGCATGCTCATAGGCTACATAATAGGTAGAAAACGCTCCGTTAAGTATCATAGTGTAGGTCTCACCGACATTGAGGTCAAGCCCCACTCTCACATTAAGATACCCCGGAAGCTCGGCATCCCTCAGATACACAAACCTCTGGTAGACTTCCTCCATATTTTCGTTATAGAATACCAGGCTCATATAATTGCCCAGCTCGACACTGTCAACATATATGTCTATTGATTCAAGCCTGTCATACTGAGCAATAAATTTCTGAACCACATCGTGATAATCATTTACTCTGTCCGAAGTCTGGACGATATCCCCACCACCCCTCTCGGTAATGGTTCTTTGCCATATTCGTAGCGGGAACACGGAAACAATTGCCAAAAAAGCAAATATAAGAATTACAGCTCTTATAGCTGCAGATCTGTAAACAACTTTTCTTCTCATAAATCCTCCACTGCATCATTATTATGCAGTAAAACAGTATATATCAGAATCGGAACCGCATACCACAAATAAACTGTATATCTCACAAGGTAAGTCGGCCCAAGCAGTACCGTCATCCATACAAGTCCCAGGAGTATCCAGGGATACATACCCGATTCTCTCCTTATCACGGCAGCTGTCATCATAAGATACAAAAACACCCAGAAATAAGCGGCCGGCGAAAACAAAAGTGAAAGGACCGGTATATTCTGCTGGAATTTCTCTATTGAAAGCTTTCTGTAAAAAGCATCTATAAACGGAATCGCACTGTGTCTTTTTCCCGGAAGTTCAACCTCATATCCGAAATAGGAACTGTCCTCATAGGTAAACGTAAACACCGTATTTCCCTGATAAACATTGATAACCGCGCCGGGATACCAGTATCCATAAGAAGTCAGAAACCACCCGTTCAAATAACTCATGGGATTCTCCATTCCCTTCTTTGCCCAGAGCTTCCAGAAAGAGGCCTTATCCTCCTCATAGGCTTTGTTATCAAAATACATTTTTAATATATCCGAGATTCTGGGTGTGTAGTGTGAAAGAGCCTCCTCGCTCAGATATTTATGTAAGGTCTCCTTCTCCTCCCCGGAAAAATTCTCCGGGTTGTAGTAATAAACTCTCGAAATCTGCTGTATCGGCACAGTAAGCATCTCCTGATGCTCACCCGTCTCGGCAGAGAGCACTGCTCCTACAGCAGTGTTTATGCAAAAATATATGATCACCGGAGCTATAAGAAAAGTTGCTCTGTGGAACCGATCTTTTTCTCTCATTATCTTTGCCGATATCATCACAACAAGAGCAAAGACAATATAAGCATAAAATCCGTTGTGCCTAAAAAGCATCATCAGCACTGCAGACACAATGATTTCCCAGGCTTTCTTCTTTTTCTCTCCGCGCCCCGTAAGCTCTTCCCACTCCAGCATCAGAACAATCGTCAGCACAAGAAATGACGAGAATAGCCCGTCCTTACAGGAACACAGGGTATACATGACAATTGTGGGGAAAAGTCCGAAAAAAGCTCCTATTATCCTTCTGGCCTTTACTCCTGCCCCGTGTTTTTTGAGGAAATTCAAATAATACGTAAATATATGTGTCATCAGAAGCATCTGACAGAGAATATAGAAGAATATTCCCGCATTATAGTTTCCCGTAAACTTATGGAAAAATGCCACACTTCCGCCTAGAAGAAGCACATGTAAAAGCGGATGATGAGTATTGAAGCTCCTGCTTAAAACCTCGATAACCTCTGTCTGAGCATCATAGACAAAAAATCCGGGGAAAACTCCGAGTAGCACCACAAAATTGCAGGCCGCCAGCATCATCCACACCTTGAAGAACTCTTCTCCGGTATAGCCGCGCCTACGCGCCGCCTGCAGCATAGTCCTCGCCCCGGTAATTACCGTTATGCCACCCGTTTCCTTATTTTTTCCCGCCTCAAGCCTGCACCAGCTGTACTTAACCGCAGCCGCAATCACTGCTGACAGAAGGAGAAAAATAAGCAGCATCCCGATATTGCCTATATCTATATGATCCGATGTCTCAAGCTGGTATCCCCAAACCAGAGACAGGGACATGCCTACACCAAATAAGACCGGCATCAGCCAGGTCTTATTCTTACTCTTCTGATTTCTCATGCGAAACCTCATCCCGGATAACGTATTGAGGATTGTTATTCTGGGATATATAGATTCTGCCTATATACTCTCCAGCCATTCCCACCATAAGCATGAGCATTCCGCACATGAAGGTTATCGCTGACATAAGTGCCGAAAAGCCCACAGCCGGCAGATCCGGGTACATAATCTTTTTAATCACGGTATATATTCCATACAAAAATCCGATAGCTGCAAATATACCGCCCATCAACGTTCCAATACGAAGCGGCTTAATACTGAACGCAGTGAAGCCGTTTATCCACAAACCCATGAGCTTGGAAAAAGTATAGCCGCTTTCGCCTACTTCCCTTGCTCTGTGGGTAACATCAACATTAACGATATTTCTGGTGGTTCGAAGGACCAGTCCTATGACATACGGATAAGAGCTCTTATACTTGATCATCTCATCCACCACAAATCTTCTGACCGCAAAATAGCTCGACACATGAAGATCCTTGGGCTTACCCAGCATAACATTAGCCATCCACTCATTCATGGCCGTGCCGAAATTCCTGAAAAAGTTGTGCTTTTTATGAGCATATCTTGCATAGACAACATCTGCCCCCTTCTCAATCTGATATAGGAGCTTACCAACCTCATCCGCGGGAGTTTGTCCGTCGTCATCAAGGCATACCACAATATCACCCTTGGACGCATTAAGACCCGCCATTATAGCTGCATGCTGTCCAAAATTCTTAGCAAGATTAAAGGCCTTGATTTCCTCATGCTCCTTTACTAGCTCACAGATTTTCCCCCAGGTGTTATCGGGAGAACAATCATTCACAAGAATGATTTCGTAGCTGTAAAGAACCAGCATGTCCATAGCGCCTTCAATTTCATTTATTACGTCTTCAATTGTCTGTTCCGAGCGATAGCAGGGAATCACAAAACTCACTAATTTATTTCGCATATCGTTATTTTACACCATTTCACAGTATCTTTTCCATCCGTATCATGTCCCCGGTCTCTCCATCGGAGCACAGCACCTTCGGCAGATCCTCTGTCTTCACAAAGCCTGCATGTTCATAGCTTTTAAGTGCAGAGATATTATCCGCAAAAGCCCTGAGTATAAGCCTCTTCAGGCCAAGCTTTGATGCTGCATACCTGCACATGAGCTCTGCCGCTTCATTACCATACCCATGACCTGTAGCATCATCCTCGCCGATGAAAATCCCGTACTCAGCGGTTTTCTCCTTCATATCTATGTCTCTTAAATATACGCTTCCCACCGGGTTATCTTCATTATCTCCAACGCCTCTTCCACCATCCGCAGCATCCTTTGGACAAATGATAAGCTGTACCACTTCTCCGGTCTCCACCTTGGTCTTCATCCAGTTGTTGTGAATCTCATCAGTGAAAACTTCTCTGTATATAAAATTGTTTCTAACCCTTGGGTTATTTCTCCATTTTACAACCAGGGGCGTATCATCATAGGTTATCTCCCGCAGATAAACCTTATCACCTTCTATAACTTTCATATTTATTCTTCCTTACCTCACATCCCACACTAAAAACTCCCCGGCGACTTCAACAACCTTCTCAGCACTGATCGCCCTACCTGCATCGGCGTAGTATTCCTTCATCCACTCAAGGTCCGTATCCTTATCCGTTATCACAAGAGCTTTATCATCAAAAATCGCATTCCCCATGTTCTCACTAAGCCCAAAGGTGCGAAGCTTTTCCTTCTCAATGGGGCTCTTGGATGCCCAGCCTCCCATCAGCGTAACATTGCTGACAGCATTGCTTTCTCCAAACATCTTCTGAGAATAGGTATACCCGGTATCCTCGTAGGCAACCGAAGTATAGACATCCATAAAATAAAAGTTATCACTGTGCATACTGCAGTAATCATAAAGCTCTTCGTAGGCTTTGTTATATTCTGCTCTACCCTCACACTCCGCCTCGGTTACGGCCAGAGACGGTCCCATAAACCAGAAACACATTGAAGCAAATGCCACAAGACAGAAGCCCGCAAAAATATGAAGAACCTCGGTCACATAGAGCCTTGGCATATCGCTCTCACTGTCCCTTTCGCGGATAGGTCCTGTCACGACTCTCCTTAGCATTTCTTCCGCAAGCACCACAAGTACTGTAATTTCTATGAGATATAGTGAATGAGTTATCCTTATCGGATCCCTGCCTCTGACCAGAATATAAAGCCATATCAGGGTTCTTCCGGCAAATAACAGCGCAGGTCTCCATGCTGCGAAAAGTAGCCTGCTCACGGTCTTTTTATGCCTTTTGCTCTCGTATAAAAGCAGCATGACATAGGTGACAAGATACATGATCCACGTCACTATATTCCAGGGAGAATCCGTCATAGGATATTCAAAACCCGCCGGTTTTGCCACACTTCTTAGTCTGTACAAATATGGTGAAATACATCCTGCCAGTCTGTAGAAAACAGATTTCTCATTATATAGCTTTTTCCCATAGGCGGCAATTTCCGCCATCTTTTCCGCATCTATGGCATCATCCAGGCCGAAATTGTAATTGACCAAAAGCTCATACTCACTTTCCTTAAGGCCGATGCTGTCATAGAAATCCTTGTTCTCATCATAAGAAGGTATCTGATAAAAATCGTACACCTCGGTTCTGCTGTCAAAAAAAGAATTAAACTCTCTCCAATCTTTAGTGGAATATCCCGCAAAATGAAAGAGTTCGCATATTATCAGCCCCGCTGCAATTGCTATCACAGGCAGAGCATTTTTCTTTAAACCATTTTCCCTAAAAAATCCATCATCCTCAAATCTGTAAAAAATCACAAGAAGCACAAAAGGAAGCATCAAAAGTGTCATCTCTGACCTTGTAAGAAACGCCAGAATGATTAAAGCCGTCGCAGCAATATCCTTCCTCTCAAAGAATAGAACCGCTGCCGCACTGCACATCATTGCTACCACAAAGGTGTACTGAACAATAACAAAATGTCCTCCTACAACAGTAAGGAAAACGGCCATAACCACTAAAATGCATATTATGCGCATCGCTGTCGCCGCTATCTTCGGCGCCTTATGTCCTACCTTGTCTACAAGGATATCCGAAATAACTCCCGCGAAGGATCTGACAAGCACAAACAAGCTCACATATTGACAAAGCAAAAGATATATCCCGTAGCAGTCAATTTTCCCGAACACCTTGTAAACAAGGCTTATCAGGAAGCTTATCGGATAGAGCATCTGGATATTGTGTCCCTCAGGTGTACCCGTGAAAACTCCCGCGAGAATATCCTTCATCAGGACGTCATCGTTTAAGTCAAACCAGTAAGAGTACAAAAGTCCCATAACAACAGCAAAAACAATTGTTATGAGACCTGTAATTATAGAATTGGCTGATGGGAAGCTCTTTTTATTTTCCATGTCACTTATTTTCTACATTGCAATTATATAGCTTTGTAATACTCTTTTACTCGCATTACTACTTCATCAAGATCTTCGTTTGTAAGACTATAGTACATCGGCAGTCTAAGGAGTCTTAAGCTTTCCTTGGTCGTATACTTATCTTCGCCATGGAATCTGCTGTACTTAAGGCCGGCCGTGGATGTATGAAGCGGCACATAATGTGAAGCAGGAAGGATATCGTTGGACTTAAGGTACTTTATAAGTCCCTCTCTCTCCTCGAAATCCTTGCACTTTATATAGAACATGTGCGCGTTGTGCTTACATTCCTCCGGAACATAAGGAAGCTCTATTTTACCGGCATCCGAGAGATCGGCAAAAGCCTCCATGTATCTGTTATAGTGATCCATTCTCGCATCATTTATCTCATCTGCCATCTGAAGCTGTGCATAGAGATATGCCGCATTCATATCACTCGGAAGATAGGATGAACCGGGCTGAAGCCAGGTATATTTATCAACCTTTCCAAGCTGGTAAAGTGTTCTGTTGGTTCCCTTCTCCCTTATGATGATCGCATCGTTTACAAAAGTCTCATCGCGAAGAAGAAGCGCTCCGCCCTCTCCCATACTGTAATTCTTGGTCTCATGGAAGCTGTAATTTCCAAAATCACCTATCGCGCCAAGGGCTCTTCCCTTATATGTTGCCATAACGCCCTGCGCCGCATCCTCAATAACAAAAAGGTTATGACGCTTTGCGATGTCCATAATGGTGTCCATCTCACAGCCAACACCCGCATAATGAACAGGAACAATTGCCCTGGTCTTAGGTGTTATCGCTGCCTCAATCAGATTTTCATCAATATTCATCGTATCCGGTCTGATGTCGACGAATACCACCTTCGCTCCACGAAGTACAAAGGCGTTTGCTGTGGAAACAAAGGTGTAGGAGGGCATTATCACCTCGTCCCCCTCCTTGATGCCCGCAAGGATTGCTGACATCTCAGTGGCATGGGTGCATGAAGTGGTCAAAAGACACTTATTAACACCTGTCTTCTCCTCAAACCACTCGTTATCCTTTTTGGTGTACTCACCGTCTCCGCAAATCTTCTGGTTTTCCACACATTCTTTTATGTATTCCATCTCCTTCCCGGTATAGGGAGGTACATTAAAATTAATTCTCATAATCTCTCACCGATCAGTTTCAAAGTTGTCTGAATCAATTGTCCTTTTGTTCAAGAAAAATCTTTCGTGTGATAAAGTTATATACCATTACTATGCCTGTAGCTCCGAACTTGAAGAACAGGTTCTTTGCAAAGCTTTCGCTCATGATGCTCTGGAGCCATTTCCAGTGCATGTAAATAAGGTCAACACCTACGTAAAGGCAGAGCTCATTAAGTCCCATACCGATAATGCTGAGGATAAGGAAAATTGTAAACTCCTTTTTCCTACTCATATCGTCTCTGCGGACAAAAACAAATTTAAAGCTCAGAATATAGTTCACAACCACCGACACCGTAAAGCCGATAAGTCCCGAAACAAGATAATAATACGGGAAAACCGATGCGATACCTGTCTTAGTAAATACAAAGTTGGCTCCGAGATACAGAAAGTAATCCACAAAAAAGCAGAATACTCCGACAAGTCCAAACTTCATTATCTGTTGCAATAAATTGTTCATAATTCCTCCGTTAAATATAGCTTCTTCGCGGAGAAATCCGTCTCCACTGTCACTTACCTCGCCGCATAAACTTCAAAGCGGTCACTTTCAAAGATTTTATTATACTTCAGGGTTTCAAGGAAGTCCAATAACATGGTGTATTTTTTGTCTGCCGTGACTTCTCCCTCAAAATTCGGGTTCACGATAACTACAGGAAGCTCCGTACTATCGCCCGTCTCAAACCCGGAAATAGCGTCTTCAAATTTTTGTATTGTATTCGAATCAAGATTTGGCCATGTACTGAAAATGGCCGGCTCCATGTCAAGGAGATACGAAAGTCCCGGGGCATTTCCGAACTGTAAAAGCTTTTTATCCCTAAGCCCCTCTTTGCTTAATAGACTACTTAGCTCCGCAAGGCTGTCAGCATTTTCAGGTGTCGTGTACATACCCGCTGCCTTGGAAAGCTCCTGCGTTCCAATAAGAGCGGATCTCTCCGTTCCGTCAGTCCCATCCACAAAGCTGTATTTATAATGAAAGATCGTGCTCTGGAAAAATATCAGAACAAGAATCGCCATATACATAGCCTTCCAGGTAAAGTGCAGTTCCTTTGCACCTGCTGCCTGTCTCACTCTTCTGAACATCCACATGATAAATGGCGCAACAATGAAGAGATTGTTAAGAAGCGGGTAGGTATAGTTATTGCTTCCAAGCGGTGTAATTATCATAATCAAAAGGCACGCAAGGCAAAGGCTTCTCTCCGATGCCTGTCCGCGAAGGCCCCTGGTAACACCGAGAGAAAAGAAGCAGATGCCGCATATCAGGAACATCATCGCCGGTTCAAACATTGAGTCATAGTAAAAATAACTCCTGGTAAATACGCTCTCCTGATAGTAGTAATAGAGCAGCATAAAAATGCCGGCAATATATAATATTCTCTTAATCCAGTAAAATCTTCCGGGCTTCATAAAAAACATGATTGAGCCCACGATCATGCAGGGTATCATGATTACCATATGCTTAAAGCTTGTATACCATGCCGCTAAGATTGCTCCTGCCATTCCTCCTGCCGAATAATCCGTTGCTTCGGCGGACATTGAAAACAGCGAGGAAATCATTTCGGGATAAGCTCCAAATCCGTAGGTAATACTGATTGCAATAAAAGGAATGATAAAACCTATCAAATATCCCGCAATGCAAAGTCCGGTTTTTCTCATAATTTCCTTGAAGCTATTTTTATGGATACCCTCGTAGTACCACAATATAAGTATCATTGCCGCTTCGACAATATTGGGAAATCTCACCATTACGGAGATTCCAAAGAAGAAACCGGCCAATACAAATTTCCATTTTGTGACCTGATAATCGGTCATGGCATGCATCAAAAGAAGCGTGCCTGTGGTGAAGCAAAAATATGTCAGATAATTATAAAGAATTACTCTGGGACACCAGCAAAGATTTATGGCGATTATTTCACCGATGAACATCATCCAGCCGGGCATCCATCGCTGAAGCAGATAATACGCCACGATTGCAGTCGCACTGATCACAAAGGAGCAGTAAATGTTCATCCCCAGCATGGTTTTTCCGCCGGGAAGCGCCATAAATAATCTGCCCACCATATTGGGAATGTATGTCGCAATGATCCACATGGGATCAAGGTTTCCCGTATACTCGTAATTCCCAAGGCTGTAAGTTGTGTCGGTTGTATCAACCCCCTGCGCCACTCCGATAAGAGGGTACAGAAGCAGAATTATAGGAAAAACCCACTTTTCGAGCGGTTCCTGATATTTTTTAAGTCTGAATATTTTTTCTCTGACTGCGCTCAGTGTAAGCATACCCTCACCTCTGTTGTGTTACCTTCTGGCTGTCAACCCTGTATACCATGTCGCACTTCTCGATGGTCTGAAGTCTGTGCGCAATTATTACAAGTGTCTTTTTTCCGTGCAATCTGTTTATGGAATCCATAATCGCTGCCTCGGTCTCATTATCAAGCGCACTGGTCGCCTCATCGAGAACCAGAACCTCGGGATCCTCAAAGAGCGCTCTTGCGATACCGATACGCTGTCTCTGTCCGCCGGAAAGCCTGATACCTCTCTCACCGATAGTGGTATCAAGTCCGTCGGGAAGGCCTCTGACATATTCATCAAGCTGAGCCTCCTTAAGAGCTGCCCAGACCTTGTTATCATCTATATCCTCATCCGGAATACCAAAGGCAACATTTTTCCTTATGGTTGAATCCAGCATGAAAATTGTCTGCGGAATGTAACCTATATTCTTAAGCCACTCCGGATAATGTTCTCTTATCTCAACGCCATCAGCCAAAATCTCACCGGTCTCGATTTTTAATAATCCCAGCATGATATCAACGATTGTTGTCTTACCGGCACCTGAGGTTCCGACAATACCGATTGACTTTCCAACCGGAATGCTCATGTCTGCATTTTTCAGGACATAAGCCTCGGAATTCGGATAGTGGTAGGTAATGTTTTTAAGCTCTATACTCTTATGAACAGGAAGCTTTTCAACCTGCTTCATCACCCTGTAATCCTCAGCTTTATAGGAAACAGAACCGTCGTTGATCTCCTCCTGGAGGTTATCACTTACGTTCATGAAAAACGGCTCAAAATAAGCTATCGAAGTGAGGTAGTTGTTGATTCTGTTTGCACTGGGAAGGAGTCTTGCCGCAGCTGCACCAACAACGGTGATTGTTCCCACCATGTCATTAAGATCCTTACCGTACGCAATCATAACCAGCATATATCCGATCATTCCGGCTATTCCGATAGTCTCTATAAGAAGTCTTGGCGTTGAATTATAAAGATTGTACTTCTGAACTGCATTCACATAACCGGCACCACAATCTGCATAGCCGTTTATGAAATAATTCTCTTTGTTGGCAATCTTTATTTCCTTGATTCCCATAACAGACTCTTCAATCCACTTAAATAGTCCGCTGTAGTAGTCCTGGTTATCCTGACCGGCCTTAACCATGATTGGCTTGATAATATATTTGATAACCAAAAGAACCGTAACAAGTAATACTGAAATAAACAATGTCAACTTGAAATCCTTAATAAGCAACATGATAACAAGACATGTAAACACTATTACTTCAGAAATAAGCTGAAGACAACTCAAAATAAGACCATACATATTGTTAACATCAGAGGTTATATTTCTCTGAATTATTGATGTATCAGCATTTAAATAATACTCATAGGGTCTTTGCATGAAGTTGATCATCATTCGCCTTGAAGTAGCAAACTGATTTGTATATACAAACCGAAGCTGTATAACATTTATGATAAAAAGCACTATATTCTTAACTATAAATATCAATATAATGGACAGGAATATCAATATCGCAAACTGCTCTACGCTGCTACATCCAAGGAAATTGTAAGCAGCATAAAGATTTTTGTGTTCCGGTAAATTATCCTTCTCTAAAATCGTCTGCATAGCCGGTATCAGCATTGCAATTCCAAGTGTCTCAAGAATACCGCCCAAAAGCATCATCAGTACAATGAGCACCATCTGCTTTTTCTGACGGCCATCCAATAAGACCATCATCTTGTTATAAATCTTTTTCATGTTTCTCCTATTTAGTCATCAATTATCTGTTCGTTTAGTCGGTGGATCTCAGGGGCTTCGTATTTGTCCATGAAATCATCGCCGAGGAAAAGTTTTTCGTCGACGAATTTAATAGAATCCACAACTGTATAAACAGATACTAGTTTATCAAATTTCAGGCCATCGATAAAGTTTAACATCTCCATCGGGAAGGTGCCTGCAAGGAGGATTACCTCCGGGAACTTTGTCTTGTAGTCAAGATAGTCGCGGGGATGTTGCTTAATCATCACTATGGCTTCCTTGCCGTTAACGGTGCCGTAATCTCTGACCAGGTCTTTAAAGAGTCTTTCTCTTGTTTCCAGGTCGCAGAGAGGCTCCGATAATATCAATACCCTCGGCTTGTCCGCGCCTTCCTCAAGCTGCTTTTTGAGCTCATCCATATTTTCAACAAAGAGCTTAAGCATAAGGTCCTTATCGGACTGTGTGAGTTCCTGAACCAGCGACTCGCGCGGAACTTCAATGTATTTAGGACAGGGGTAGTCGAGAATAGAGATATCGTTGACCTCCATGTCTATGCAGTATCTGCCCCATCCGTTTTGAATGAAGATGAGTCCGGTTGAAGCAAGCCACGCCTTGAACTTAAAATGTCCGTTGTTGTCGTAGCGCGCCTGATCACCGTATTTTATGCAGTTAAGTCCGTCCTCAAGGGCATGATATCTGATCTTCTTGTAGTTGAGATAATAGCCGATCGGATCGGAGTCGCAGAACACATAGATGTCCTTGTACTTTGTGAAATCCACAGGGACATACTTCTCCTGCAGCTGCGCAAATCTCTTACAGAATTTTATTCTGTTTATCATGTTCTTCGGAAGGCTTCCGGTATTGGTACGGAGCGGTGCAAGCTCAGGGAAAAAGGTATCAACTTTTTCATCGTACTCGATGACCTCCTCAAAAAGGCCGCAGTCCCTGGCTCTGTCCACCATACTTCCAAACTTGTTGCTCATCTTGGAGAGCACAAGCGTGGCGCGTCCCGCCATCTCACTTCCCGCGCCGGCTTTGGAAGCTCCGATTATAGCTCCCGAAAACTGATGTAATATATGAAATTCCTTAAGGCATGCCACATACACATGATAAAAAGTGTGGCATACATATATTCTCTCGTGCAATTTTTATCTCTTCTTTCTCAAATTCCTGTAAAACCACAACAGCCTGTAATAAGCATAAAACAGCAGATGCGACTTCATCTGCATGCCGATCAGCTTCTTTTCCTCTGCGTGGATTCTCTCCAGATAATAGGGGTTATTCTGAAAACCAGGAAAAGCCTCCTTCATCTCTAGCCCCATCTTCTTAGTAAAGTCATAACACCCCTCGATGTGCTGTTCCTTCGGCATGGCTGAAAACAGTGTGTTCACATAAAACAGCACTGTGTACATAAATTCTATCTCGGGTTTGTACTTCTCAAGATATCCGTTCTCCTTAGCCTCAGCAAGTATCTGTCTGCCCGCCGTCATTCTGTCCTCAAGGTTCTTTTTGGAGACAGTATGAACAGTTGAGGCGTTATGCTGAAAATAGAAATAGAGCGGCTCCTCAATATATTCGAAATGCTTTACGCGAAGCATCCATGTATTGCTGACAGCATTATCCTCGTAGAAAATATCCTCGGGAAAGACGTAGGCCTTTTTCAGCGTACTTCCGTTCTCGGTAACGGAAACCGGCTTTGTATCTCCCATAACAATATTTCTTTTGTAGATCTTCACCACCAGACTTCCGGTGTCCAGAAGGAGCTTCTTATACTTCTCCTCATCCATCACACCTGTCTGCTCTTCATTATTGTTGTGAACAATCTTCCCGGGAGTAAAGGTATAACAATCCACAAGGCTGTAATCGCAGCCCACCATGTCTGCGCCGGTTTCATCCGCTTTCTTAAGAAGTCTCTCGTAATAATCCGGAACCACCCAGTCATCAGCATCGATAAAGCCAAGCCACTCACCCTTGGCAATTCCAAGTCCTATGTTCTTGGCTCCGCCCTGGTGATGGTTGACCGGACTGTGAATTGCCACAAATCTTCCGGGATAGCGCTTCTCATAATCCTGCATCAGCTCAAAGGAATTATCCGTCGAGCAGTCGTCAACCGCAATTATCTCAATCTCCCCGTCAGGCAGGGTCTGCCCCACAAGTGAATCCAGACAGTGTTTCAATTTATCCTCTCCCGCCATATTGTAAACGGGCACAATTACGCTAAGTCTCATAACCTGGAGAGCTCCTCCCCAAGTACCGCCGCTATCTGCTCCATATCAAAACGGTTATAACGCTGATCTATCCAGAAAGCGAGCATGTTATCCGAAAAATGAGCCGAGGTTTCGCAAGCTTTTGCCGCATCCGGAAGGATCGGCCAAAGTACCGGCGCATAGACACCTTTTTCCGCAAGCATTCTCTCAAAACCATCGCGGGTAATATTCTTGCCCGCTTCCGTGATAGCACTCCTTCTCATAAAATCAATATCAAGCACAATGGGAAGCATAAACGGAGTGTATTTATACTCTCCATCATAAACCTCCGGAATCTCCGGAAGAAGACTGAATGCTTTCCCACAAAGAGGCAGCTCCGACAACAATTTATACAGATTCCTATAATTGGCCCTTCTTCTGTCGCTCATTTTGTAGGTATCAAAATCGCTCAAAAGTTCTGCGCTCACATCCGACATATGATAGGGATCAAGTCCGTCACTAAGGCTGTCCTCAGCGTCCGAGAGAAGCTTTCTGAAATGCACCTTAATCTCCGGATCTCCTTTTTCAAGATATTCACTCTTCTCAGTGAGAGCCTCAAGCCTGAGCGCGGTAAAATCTGTCTCTCCGGTAAGAGCCCCCATCAGAAATTCACTTTTACTAACCGCAAAGGCTCCGTCCGGAACTCCAAGCCATTTGCGTATGCTTCCCACCTGATAATCCGGGATAGCATTCTTTGTTAAATAGGCTTTATCATCAAACAGAATATGCGTGACGTCCTCAATTATCACAGCATCACTGCATCTCTCTCTGATGCTCTTTGCAATATCCGCAGTATCTGATACTCCGAAATAATTCATTATAAGAATAACCGGCTTAAAAGAGCCTTCGCCCTTTCCTTTTTCAAGCTTAGAAAAAAGGTCCTCTGCATCTATACTGAGATCTTCCTTAACCTTGTAATACACAAGCTTAAATCCGCGCACTTCAAAAGGGAGAACCATCGAATCGCATGCAAGTGCCGGCAAAAACGCCGTAAGCGCTCCTTCTTCTCTGGGATTTATGCCATCATCCTGAAAACGGGCGATAATATCGTCTGCCACAAAGCCGATAGCATCCCTTCCGCATCGCAGAAACTCTATATAGCGTCCCGCTTTTTCGGCAACTTCTGAAAGTTCAAAGGTCAAATCCTTTCGCTCTGTAGTTTTTTCTAAATTGAATTCGCTTCCGATTTCGTACATTTTCACTCCCCGATTTCTAAATAATTACTGCCGCCGATTCATAAAAAGATCACTCGTAACTTCCGTGGTAATAGGTCTGTCTTACTTTTCCGTTCTTATATTCCCACACATAGCCTATACCCGTTGAGCTCAAGGCTGTAGGTCCCTGTCTCAGCCCCTCAACATAAATATAATACGTACCTGATTTCTTAAATCTGCTGCCCTTGAATCTTTTTATGGTTTTCTGACTCTTCTTTTTTGATGCATGCCCAACCAGGGTATATCCCTTGTCGCGATTCTTCGACACATAGATATTATAACCTTCATTGGCATATTTCACGCGGTCCCATTTGATATTAAGTGATCCGCCAGAGATTTTCACAGCAAAATCATTCCCATAATTATATGACTTTATCATGGGCTGTGCAAAGAGATATATCCTGTCGGACCATTCACTCTCGTAGGTCTTCCCGCCCACAAGCGCCACGGACCTGACCTTGAACGAATAGCACTTGTTGTTATCGATCCTTCTGCTGAAAGAATTCTTAAAGGAAACTCCCTCTCTTATGCGCCTTCCGAACCTGTCCATGAAAACATATTTGAAAGTCGCAGCCGTCTGCTTATCCCAGGTGACATATACGGTCTTCTTGTTCGAATACCACTTCGCCTGGGTGAGCCCCGTCACCTTCCCGGGAATAGTTTTCATTATCGCCGTGCCTACGGTTTCTTCCTTATCCCCCTTGGAATCCGTATACAGACACCTTAGCGCAACATAATAGATTGTCCCGGGGTTCAGGCTGTTAAAAGTATAGCTGATTTCAGTATCTCCAAGGACCACTCCGTGCTTTTTTGCTGCCTCCTCAGCTTCACTTTTACTCTCAGCAATCGCCGGATAGTACTCCTTTGCTCCCGGAACCTTAACCCAGTGCATGGTCACGCTGTCGGTGGAATACATAGTCTGCGTGATCACCGTAGAAGCTGCACTTACAGGAAAATTGTTTGCAAAGACAATGGAGAACATTGCCAGCACATTCGCGGTCATTATGAAAAACAGCCTTTTAAAATTGTACTTTTTCATGTCAGCTCTCCTTATCTTCTTCTATTTCTTCCTTTTCTGCTCTTTCTTCTTTTGTTCTTAGATGCTGCAGTTCCTACGTTATCGGCCTCTTCCTTCAGAAGCTTGTTGACCTCGGGCTTTTTCTCCTCTTTTTCTTTCTTCTCCTTACCCTTCTTACCGACAATTCTCTTCATGATCAAATTGAAAATGAAGGCTGCCAGAACTATCAGGACAATGAATATCGCCAGTTTCAGGATTTTCTTTATCAGTGTATTGGTATCAACTATAGCATAAACAGCTTCCTCACCGTCCATGTCCACTTCGACATAACTTCCGATCTTTTTGGAAGAAGTGTCCTTCCACTTTCCATCCTTATAGATCTTTACTATAGGATTCTTGTAAGGACTGTAAAGTCTGATCTTCCTGTCTGCAGATTGAATATAGGAACCCTCATGAACATTGATCCGATATACCACCGCTCCTCTCTCGGTGAGTGGCATCTCGGTATTATATGAAGGCTCGTCGACAACCTGTGCATCGATATAAGCATCATCCCCGTAGCTTCCGCCAAGGATTGCTATCGGCTTTCCGGATTCATCATCCTTTCCTTCACTCTCGATTGCTTTGTTTGTGGCAACATATTCACCTGTTAAAATATAGGTTCCTTCCATGACCAGATCGGATACATCCGGCCATTTTACATAGTAGCCTTCCCTGAGCTCTTCCTCAGGGAACTCAAGATTGGCAAGGCTCTCTCCATAAGCAAGCTCCTGCTCACCGATTCTTATACCTTCTACCTCAAATATAACCTTAAGATGTCTGAAAGCATCACCTATTCCGTCCTTTTCTAAAAATTTCTTGTACTCCACAGGCTGCGCAATAGCTTCAAAGTTTATGTCATCAATTCCGCCGACCTTGTTCTCGACAAAATAGTTGCCGCTGATATTATCAAGCTTTGCCTTCCTTGTTTCGGAGTCGGAATTAACTATTCCTGCTATTGAACCGAATCTTTCACTCGGCTCCTCGTGCCATGTCGCCATGGCATTACAGCCCGTTATGGTCGTTCCGTAGCCGGTTATTCCGCCCACATACTTATTACCTTCAAGGAGGCATAGAGAATCACAGTCCCGAATAATGGACATTGACTGCCCTGCAATTCCGCCCGTATAACTTCCTTCCGTACTTCTGGCGTAGCCGATACCCTCGCAGTTTGACACAATTCCCTGCGCCATATATCCGACGATAAGTCCCGCTCCGTCCTTCTTTGACTCAACCGTTGCATCATTCGTGCACTCGAAGATTATGTTCTTAAGAGTATATTTACTTCCTCTTCCGATATTCAGATTGCCGGCTGCATTCTCCTCGGGATCCTCCTCGTCAATTGCCATGGAGCCCGCAATTCCGCCTATATCAATGTCTCCCTTGACCGTGCCCTTATTCTTGGAACTGTCAACACGGCCTGTTCTCGCCTGCTGTATATCTTCATCCGATACATCAGTAAAAACAGACGCATCATCGTTATAGATGATATCCAGTCTGTCAGACAGAATATGGTAGATTTCGTTAACCTGATCGTTTACCGCTGCCAGGTTGGCATTGAGCGTGTGGGAAGTGGACTTCCCATCCTGGTTTATATTTTCTATAGAACCCGATATTCCTCGCAGATTCGCATGCAGTGAATCAAGGCTTGCATCCCAGTCGCTTCCAAGTCCCGAAAGTCTCAGCTTTTCCTGAGAATTCAGATAATCAATAATACTTCTGGTGCAGTTTGTTGCTTCACGAAGCTCGCCTTCCGCATCCTGCAGCGCATGAATCGCATTCTCGGTTTCTCCGATAACAGCGTCCGTAGCAGAGCTCGCGTAGGGTTTATAGGTCTCAAGAATAGTGGAAGCTCCGCCAAACATTCCGGACACATTGCTTCCCGTCTCGGATGCAAGCTGCTGAAGCTCGGCAAGATAAGCATTCAGCTGCGCCTGCTCTTCAGCTGTCAGCTTCCTCAGCTTTCTGTCTCCGTTTTCATCATAGACATAATTACCGTTCGCATCAGTCTCATACATTAAACGGTTAATGGCTTCCGACAGACTCTCCATCCTCTGAGTCTTCTCGTTAGTGTTGGCCATTTTGTCATAGATATCTCTTTCACTGCTCTCGATCGCATCTCTGTCTTCATCCGAAAGCTCGCCTTCGACGTTGATGTTCTCGATAGCTCTGGCTAGCGCATTATTAAAGTAATACATCTTATCCGATGCACTTGACATATGATCGAGTACCCCGGGGATATTCTGCATAACATATTCAAAGCGCTCAATTACAGCATTAACAACACGGACATTGGCATTTACAGAGGTTGTCAGTTCTCCCGTAAGTGCGCGGCCGTCATCCACAACTCCGTTCGCGTAGCCGGTCAGATCAGTGACATCAGAGGAAATGACATCCACGTCTCCGTCCATATCCGTGAGAGTTTTATTAACAAGGTCGTGAAGCTTATCAGCTGCTTCAGGAAGTGTCTGGATATCCTCCGGCTCAAGGTAAGGTTCCATCTGACCTACGATTCCGCCGATATCCTTTCTTCCGTAGATAATTCCCATGTTTTCACAGTAGGACACGATGCCCATCTGTCTTCCGACAATTCCGCCTACATTGTAGCCAACATGCTCATATCCGATATTTCCTTTATTCTTACACCTTGCGATATTTCCTTTTGAGTAGCCTGCAATACCGCCGGTATCAATACCTGAGCGAATTTTCGTCTCATCACTGCTGTCTGAGGAAATGGACTGGATTATACTTTCGCCCTTCTCATCATCCTTTACAACCCACTCAGCGTTATCATTTATACTTCCGTTATTGACGGATTCCGATACTATTCCGTAATTTTTGCCGGTGATTCCTCCTGTGTAGTAATACCCCGATACATGAGCATCATTTGTACACCCGCTTATAAGGCCAGTGTTTTCATTGATGGCTGCTATTGCGCCAACTGTATTATTGCCCTCCAGAATTCCGTTGTAAGTGCAGTTTTTGATAATGCCGAGATTCATTCCGCAGATTCCGCCGGTAAATTTCAGCTCATCCTTCATTCTGACTTCACCGGATACATTCAGATTCTGCACTATACCGTTTATTCCTATATATCTGAAAACTCCCGTAATATAGGGATCTTCGGCATTACTGTATCCTTTTATCTCATGACCTTCGCCATTGAAGATTCCGTTAAAAAACGGGATCATCTCAAAATCGGAGCCAGTAAGATCAATATCTGTCTTAAGGCTGACTGTCTTATCAAGAGACCATGCATCGCTCTTACAATTCTTTGAAAACTCAAGGAAATCCTCAAGACTTTCAATAGAAATACTCTTATAAACAATTTCCACCGGTTCATCTTCACCGGCAGCCGCATCTCCGGATGTGACTTCAGAGCCTTGGCGAAGCCTTATCTGATATGCCTCCTCATCGGCAAGCTCATCGCTGCTTTCCTTCTCGCTCTTTTCAAGCATGGAAGTAGTGGCTTCACTTTTAACCCTGTTTCGAAGCCCCTCTATCAGCTCATTTTCAAGTTCATTTATTGCACTTGCATCTATGTGCGATGTGCCTGCAAAAACAGCAAACGCCAGTACAGATGCAGACAGTTTTTTCAGAATGAGTCCGGAATTTTTCTTTTTCATGCGTTCTCCTCCTCATTCACTGCGTCTCTGCCCTCAAGAAGCTTTTCGAGGTCCTCCGCGGTAATCCTGGTCGCATCAAGTCTCTCAAGATTACCACTCTGGATGAAGGCTCTCACATCGCCTCTTACAACGGCATGCATCTCACCTATAACCGTTCCGTTGATCTGTCCCTCTATTATGCCGTCAACTCGCATAAGGCCGGTATCGCGCTCCATGGTAAGAGGCAGCGTAACAGCGAATGAAGTTTTGTCTATAATACTTGCTCCTATAAGAAGTATCTGGGGCAGTACGAACATTACCAGAATAATGGATATGACCGTTCCCCGTCCGAGGCACTGTCCGATGCCGCATATAGCGCCATCCGAAGTCAGCTGTCCGATTGCAAAGCCTGCAAGCGCCAGCATTGATCCCGAAGTAATAATTGTAGGGAACGCGAAGTTCATAGTCTCAATTATCGCATCCTTATGGGACATCTTATCCTTGAGTTCCATAAATCTTCCGGAAATAACGATCGCATAGTCGATATTTGCACCCATCTGAATTGAGCTGACAATCAGGTAGGTCATGAAGAAAATATTGTTGTTTTCAATGGTCGGGAACGCAAAGTTGATCCAGATAGCTCCCTCGATTACCAGGATAAGGAGCACCGGCATACCCGCTGACTTAAAGGTAAACAGAAGGACTACTAGCACGGCCAGAATTGAAATAACGGTAACCACCGTATTATCCACGGAGAAGGTCTTCTGAAGGTCAAACTGGCTGGTGGCTTCACCTATTACCAGAATTTGACCCTCATAAAAATTGTTCGCCATGGTGTGCATCGAATTAAGGAAATTAAATGTTTCCTCGCCCTCCTGGGGGAGATTTAAGTACACAAGAATTCTGCTGTAGTTTTCACCCTGCAGCTGTTTTTTGACGATATTCATCTGCTCATAAGCATCATCAAGCTTTTCCTGCATGCTCTCATCCAGCGTTACATATCCCTCATCCACCTCATCGTGGAGGAACATGATCATATCAATGAGAGGAACTCTGTAGGTTGATAGTCCGTTCACAAGCTTTGCATAATTCTTGTCGTTTACCGCATAGGCCATGTAAAGAAGCTCTGCCACCTCATAATCAAGCTCCAAAAGTTCGGAAAACTCTCTCACTGTCAGCTTATCCGCAAGGCAGTAACCACCCATCGCTTCGATGTTGGCAAGACCCTGCGCAGACTTTACCTCCTCGCACTTGAGATAGGTCTGAATCAGTCTCTTTTCCTTGTCATAGTTGCCCGCGGGAACCACGACTGCAACCATATTTGAATCCCCGAAGGTCTCGCTTATGAGTTCGCTCGCTATCTGTGTTTCATTCTTAATCGGAGTTTCAACCTTGGAATAGCCATAGACAAACGGACATTTATTCTGAACGATAAATGCCCCGATGATAAGTACCAGGAAAATCGGCGGCACTATAAATCTTGTAAAGAAATCGAATTTTCCAACGAATGGAATCTTGGGAACAAAGCTCTTATGTCTTGTCTTATCCATAAGCGATCCGAATATCATGATAAGACCCGGCATAAGAAGGAATACTGCCACAAGGCTTAGAACAATAGCCTTGATAAGGCATATAGCCATATCGCGCCCAATGCCGAACTGCATGAACATCATGGCAACAAGACCGCCAATGGTGGTTAGGGAACTTGAGGAAATCTCAGGAATTGCTTTACTGAGGGCTATGATATCCGCTTCTCTGATAGGCAGATTTTCATGCTCCTCTTTATATCTGTTACAGAAAATTACCGCATAATCGATTGAAAGCGCAAGCTGAAGTACGATTGTAACGGAATCGGATACAAAAGAAATTGTACCCAGAATGAAATTGGTACCGGCTGACATTACAGCCGCAGCTCCGAACGTAAGAAGGAGAACCGGTATCTCAGCATAAGTCTGTGAAGTAAGGACCAACACCACAAGCACAATAACCACAACCAGAGCACTTACGGTTTTCATCTCCTTGGCGATAGTCTCCGCAGAGGCATTGCCCATTGTGGTCGACACGAAAATATCGTAGGAAGAGAGCATTTCTTTAATCTCTTCGAGTCCCTGAAGCGCCCTTTCATCCTTCTCTTCGTACTTGAAAGTAACGTCAAAGAGCGCGGAAAAATTGTTGTAATGATCCGGAGTCTCGTCAAACTGAAGCATCGAGACGTCACCGCGGGCACGAATATCCTCTGCCAGTTTTTCAGCGTCCTCATAGACAATATTGGACACCATAATCTTGGCAGATCCGTAGGTTGTAAACTCTTTTTCCATGAGATCAAGACCGATACTGGTCTCAAAGGAGTCGGGAAGATAAGCCGAGAGCGCATTCTCGACCTTGACCATCCCCGACGCGATAGCACAGAAAATCAGAACAATTCCGAATATCAAAAAGAAAAGGTTACGTCTGTCTACGATAAAGGTCGCAACCTTGATCATGACATTGTCATCTTCCTTCTGAACAGAAGCCTTAGAACGAACTTCTCCTTGTTTAGCCATATTCAATTCCCCCTCAAAGCCTTTACATACAACAAAAAAGTCAGTTAACAGCTATAGTATTATGATACCACAAACTCCTGTCAATTCGTTAAAAAACGAATTAAAAATACCGCTTCTTCCGCTTTTTTTGCGGCATCCTCAGCGCTGTCACCCTCTGCTATCACATGCCCCCATCTGTCACCGCTGCTCTTTAACATGGTGGCCTCATCTCCGGGCTTTTTATAGATGACAACTTCCGTAACACCGGGCATCTTTTTGGCTTCTTCCACGCCTGTAACCGACAAAATGGTCTTAGCCGCATCACCGGTTTCTCCGGATTCACTGACAGCCTCTTTCGCAAATAAAAATCTTATGGCTGAGCCGGCATTCTTGGTACTCTGCCACTTTACCTCTTCCCCAAGTGTAGAGGACAGACAGCAGTCAATAAGATCAACTCCCGTGGAGAGCGGCACCAGCTTAGATGTGATAAAATCACCGCCAAGGCGCGCTGCTATCTCAACAAGCTTTGCTCCGTCCTTCGTTACCTTGATCTCTGTGTGGGAAGGACCGTTCTCTATTCCGACAGCCTCAATCGCTGCCCTTGCTACATTCCTGATATCCTCCTGTACTTCATCAGACAGTCTCGAGGGTTCGGTATGTCCGGTTTCTACGAAGAAGGGCATCTCTGTGACCATCTTATCCGTTATGGTGATAATATGTGTCTTCCCATCAACTGTGAAGGACTCCACACTGACTTCAGGCCCCTCCATGAATTCCTCCAAAAGGACCTCTCCGCTTCGTGAGTATTCCTTTGTGTAGGCAAAGATATTTAAAAGCTCATCCTCTGCTGTACTATTCTTATCTACAAGTACCACGCCTCTGCTGGCTGCATTATCCGCAGGCTTGCAGACAAATCTCTCGCCGAGCTTCTTAGCGGCCTCAAGGAATGCTTCTTCATCGGAAACCACATGAAACTCCGGAATCGGCACACCCTTTTCCTTCATGCGTCTTCTCATGGCTGCCTTATCCGTTGCGCAGATGGCATTTTCGTAAGAGATATCATTTTTCCTGCCTAGCTGCTCATTCACCCAGGACACGGTCCTTACCGGCATGTCACTGGTAGAAGTGATAATATAGTCAGGTTCATACTTCTTTGCGGCTTCAAGCACAGCTTCCTTATCAATTGTGCTTATGCACAAAAACTCATCGGCATCCTTTATTCCGACTGCCTCCGGATCATAATCCAGAGCATAGACATACAGTCCCTTTTCCTTTGCTTTTTTTATGGCAGGCACCTGAAGTGCACTCGCTCCAAGTATAAAAATCTTTTTCATCGTAGTCACATCTCCGTTAGTACTTCCGCAATTCTGTCAGCACCCTGTCCGTCTATAAGCTTTTTCAGCTTTCCTGATATTTCAAGGCGCTGTGAAGTGTCCATAGATAACACTTCCTCAAGATATCTGAGTATGGCTGTCAGCGTCTCATTGGCATCGTCTCTGAAGTCACCCGCATAAGGTATGTAGCCCTCGTTAGCAAAAAACAGCGCATCAGGTTCCTGGTTTTCCGCAAACACATAGCTCACGGATAGAACACCCACCGCACATAATTCGTACAGCGTGGTCCCGGCAGGTGTGATCGCCACATCGCAGGAACTCATGATATCCGCAACATTCGATACATTCTGATGAAGGACAACATATCCGTCCTCTATAAACTGCTGAATCTTCTCCGTCACACGGTAAAATCTTCCCGCGAGAAGATGAATCTTTTTATCCCTGCTTCCTAAAAAGCCGAGCTCTTTATCTCTAAGAATCGCTGAGACAATAACCTCGGAAAGCCCCATGGTATCTGCGCCTCCGGTGGTCAGGAAAATATTTTTTATCTCTCCCTTATTGTATCCGTAGGTTCTGTGAGCGCCTTCGAAAGCCTGCGCATTTTCACTTGCGACAAGGTCAATGTTTTGCAGGATCTCACCATCGGTTCCGTATCTTTGGGAGTCACCGGTTATCCCCGTGCCTTCGCTTTTCCTACTCTGTCTCACAAACTGTTCACGGATGGGAATATACTTGGTCCCCAAAAGAAGCTTTGGAGCTTCGCCCTCGTAAAACTCCTCGTAACCAAGTCCCGGTGCTCCAGGGCTGTAATTAAGGAGAACCGAAGCGGGGTATTTTTCCTTTTGCATGTCATCTATGTACATGGTCCTGATGCCATTGGATTCCAGCATCCTTATATACTCGGGCGTTGCATAATAGCTGTCTACAAGCATGCGATTAATCCCCTCCTCATGCAAAAAATCAAGAAGGGTTATTATTTCCTGCTCCATATTTCGCCAATTCGTTTCAAGAATCTGATATTCAAATTCGTCCTTTATGTAGGGCACAATATTATCATCCGCAGACACAAAAACGACAAAGCATTCCAGCTGCAGGAGACTGTGTGCTATTGTCCTGCAGCGCATGATATGCCCTGTCGCCACTATTTCATTTGCATCTACGCGAATTGCAATCTTATTCAATACAACTCCAATCCAGCGGTGTTCCGCGTGTCAGCTTTTGTTTTGCCTTTTTCCCAAGAACCTCTTCATAATACTTGGGCTTCATGCCCTGAATGTTGTAAGATCTAATGCTTCGCACATTTTTATCCGTAAGGACCTCGCCCTCTTCAACATCCTCTACTATGAAAAGTGATCTGCGGTTGGTGTACTCTCCCGCCTCAGCCTCTGTCGGTCCGTAGAAAATCTGTCCGAGAGCCAGCTCCGCATCGTGAACACCCTTTACCATTTCGGCGAATTCCTGGGGCTCCATGGAAAAAGCGGAATCCGCGGAAGGAATTTTTCTGTCAAGGCAGAAGTGCTTCTCAATGACCACAGCCCCGAGCGCCGCTGCTGCTATCGCTGCGGTCCCGCCCATAGAATGGTCCGAGAGTCCTATCGGCACCCCGAACTTTGCTCTCATATCAGGTATGGTTCTGAGATTAAGATCTGAAGATACTGTGGGATACACACTACAGCACTTAAGCAGAATAATGTTGTCATTACCCTCGGATCTGATAGCTTCAACAGCCTCTCTTATCTCCTCCTCGGAGCCCATTCCGGTTGACATGATTATGGGCTTTCCGGTTCTCGCGATATACTTTATAAGCGGGATATCCACCAGCTCGAAGGATGCGATCTTGTAGAATTCTTCGCCTATGTTTTCAAGATAATCTACTGATGTTGTATCAAAGGGTGTGGAAAGAAAATCAACCCCGCACTCCTCGCACTTTTTCTTTATGGGCTCCATCCACTCCCAGGGAGTGTAGGCTTCCTTATAAAGGTCGTGAAGATTGTAGCCGTCCCATAATCCGCCGTGAATCTTGAAAGCCTCGGCATCACAGTCTATGGTGATGGTGTCCGCTGTATAGGTCTGTGTTTTCAGACAGTCTGCGCCGGCCTTTGCAGCCGCTTCAACGATCTGCAGGGCATTATCAAGAGAGCCGCCGTGGTTGGCGCTCATCTCTGCGATTATATAGGCGCGATTTTTGTTTAAACATTCTTGTAGTTTCATATGAGTCCTCTTTTCCCCTCATCCGTCAGCTTCGCTGACACCTTCCCCCCAAGGGGAAGGCTTATATTTTTTCTTCCCCCCAAGGGGAAGGCTTATATTTTTTCTTCTCCCAAGGGGAAGGCATATTATTTCAGTATCCCCTGCTCTGTAAGGAAGCGGTACTTCAGCTCCGCAAGTAACCAGTCGCTCTCGTTATCAATATCCTGTGATTCCACCGGATCTATGATGTAGGGTATGGATTTCTCCATGGTTGTATCCTTCTGAATTCTGAAGGCATCGTTTCTGAAAATGTAGAACTGTCCGCACTCGTGGTACTGTTTCTGAAGGTCCTGGCTTCTGGTGGTCGCATACTCCGGATGAAGCATCTTCACAAGTCCCTTATCATCTATGAAAAGACCTCTCTGAGGAGGATAGGAAAATTCCTGCATAGGAACAATTGACTCCGCTCCCGACTTTACAAGCTCGTCCATTGCTTCCTTTAATTTCCTTGCAGTTACAAAGGGTGCTGTGGGATAGATGCAGCATCCGTACTCAAAACTCTGTCCCCTCTTCTCATATTCGTCAAGGACTTCGAGAAGAACATCTGCGGTTGTTGCGGTATCGTTTGAAGTCTCTGCTGATCTAAAGAACGGGACCTTCGCTCCGGCTTTTTTTGCAATCTCAGCAATCTCCTCATCATCAGTGGATACCATGACTTCGTCGAAAATTCCGGAAGCAAGCGCCGCCTCTATGGAATAATTTATTATCGGTTTACCGCAGAACTCTTTTATGTTTTTACGTGGTATGCGTTTGCTGCCACCACGAGCAGTTATTATTGCAATTGCGCTCATTTTTTGTAATACTCCACAATCTTAGTCACCGCTGCTATAACATTCTCCGCATCCTCATCAGTCATGGCTGCATACAGCGGTATCGTAATCATCTCATCATAGAGCTTCTCTGCATTGGGGCAAAGACCCTTTTTATATCCCATCTTCTCATAATAAGGGAAATAGTAGGTCGGGATGTAATGTACGTTGCAGATGATATTTTCTGCTCCGAGAGCATCGAAGAACTCTTTCCTTCCAATTTTCAGCTTCTCGGGAACTATCCTTAAGATGTATAAATGTCTGCAGGAATCGGAGTTCTTATCCTCCTTCTGCACGAACAACTCCGGTATTTTGGAAAAAGCTTCATCATACTTCTTCCTGATGGCCTTCCTTCTCTCCACAAATTCGGGAAGTCTGTCGAGCTGACTGCATATAAGCGCTGCCTGAATATCGGTAAGTCTGTAATTCGGTGCAAGCAGAAGCTGCTCATAATACCACGGTCCGTCGCTCTCATGCTCCATAAGGGATTCATCCCTTGTGATTCCATGGGTACGAAGAAGCATCAGCTTTTTATATAACTCCTCATCATTTGTGACTATCGCGCCACCCTCACCGCCTGTTATGGTCTTCACAGCATGAAAACTGAAGGTTGTCATATCAGCCAGTGTTCCCACATGAACTCCGTTATATTTTGTACCGATTGAATGCGCAGCATCCTCGATCATTACAAGACCATGCTTGTCGCAGATATCCCTTATTGCCTGAAGATCAGCTGTCTGGCCGGTGTAATCCACAGGAATAACTGCCTTGGTCTTATCGGTGATCTTCCTTTCAACATCTGCGGGATCTATCTGATAGGTCTCCGGATCGATATCAGCAAAAACCGGTCTGCCACCGCAGTAAAACGCACAGTTGGCACTGGCCGCAAAGGTAATGGGAGTTGTTATAACCTCATCACCCTCACCGACTCCGGCAGCGAGACATGCGATATGAAGTGCTGCAGTATCATTGCTTATAGCGACCGCGTACTTTGCTCCTGTTATCTCGCAAAGCTTCCTCTCCATCTCAGTAATGGCAGGACCTGTTGTGAGATAGTCACTTTTTAATACCTCAACAACCGCTGCGATATCCTTATCATTTATATCCTGATGCGAATAGTATAATTTTTTGTCCCTAACGGGCGAACCCCCGCAAATTGCAGGGATTCCGTTTTTATCATTATTCATTTTATGCTCCGATTTTAGTGGTCTACTGCCTCGTGAAGTCTTGCCTTGATATCTTCGACACTCATCCACTCTGTGTTATTGCCTGAACTGTAGGAGAATCCTTCCGGAACCTTCTTGCCTGCAGGATCAGGGGTCTGTCTGTCATTGAAAGTAACCTGAGGATATACTATAAAGTGCTTATCAAACTCGTAGGTAAAAGGCGCATCCTCCACTGTTACCATGATCTCATCAAGCTTCTCACCCGGACGGATTCCGATCTCTTTTGTTGCAATTCCGGGGCACATAGCCTCTGCCAGATCCGTAACCTTGAAGGAAGGAATCTTGCTGATGAAGGTCTCTCCACCCTTTGCCTCGTTAAGAGCCTTAAGTACGAGCTCAACGCCCTCGGGAAGGCTTATCCAGAATCTTGTCATTCTGTAATCGGTTATAGGAAGCTCTTTTTCACCCTTCTCAATAAGGTTCTTGAAAAGCGGAATGATTGAACCGCGGCTTCCCGCAACATTACCATATCTTACAATCGAGAAATTTATGTCCTTATTTCCGGCATAAGCATTAGCTGCGATAAACAGTTTATCTGAAACCATCTTGGTTGCACCATAGAGATTCACAGGGTTAACAGCTTTATCTGTACTGAGCGCAACTACACGTTTAACGCCTGTATTAAGAGCTGCATTAATTACGTTCTGCGCACCGTTAACATTGGTCTTTATAGCCTCGTCCGGATTATACTCGCAGGCAGGCACCTGCTTAAGAGCAGCGGCATGGATTACATAATCAACGCCCTCCATAGCGCGCTCCATACGGGCACCATCCCTTACATCACCGATGAAAAATCTCATCTGATCAGCGTGCTCTTTATACACCTTCTCATTGGCCATGGTATATTGCTTATACTCGTCACGTGAATACACAATAATCTTCTTGGGATTATAGTTCTCGAGAAGATACTCGGTAAAGCAATGTCCAAAAGAACCGGTTCCTCCTGTTACAAGTATGGTTTTATCATCTAATTTCATTTTTTACCTCTTTTCAAAGCATAATTCTAATAGATTATACTATAATCAAGGAATTCCTACAAATTATTGCATCTCATATACGGTCCACATATCCTTCTGTGATATTTGACCGCTCCATGACAAAATCGGATTACATTTCATCAAAGAATTCAGTATCTCATCCCTGTTTTCATGATCCGCAGCATATATTGCAAGTATATCCGCGTTCGCAATTTCGCTGTCTGTTATATCCTCTGTATTATCCGCATCTATATAGTAGAGCTTGTCATACACGAGCAGCTCATCCGCAAGTCTCCAGATGTTATCGGGAGTAGCACTGTTATATATAACCACCGCCCTTGCATCCTGCGTCTTCATATCCTCTGAGAATTCGATTCTATCCTTGTCCTCCGGATATAGGAAAAGCACATTCCGGTCGATGAACAGTCCCTTTGCTGTTATAACCGCAAATATTAAAAAGGTACCCAAAACCGGTATCGCTATTTCTTTTATTTTTCTGGCTCCCACTATGACTCTCAGTCCGATTCTTGTGAAATAGACCGCAAGTAAAAGTATTATCGGATAAATCGGCATCTCATAACGGTTTGAAGTATCGCCAAGAAGAAGCGCGGTTTTGGCAACCACAAAAAAATAACCCGCCGAGGCCGCAAAAAGGCTTCGGATATTTGCGATATGTAGTTTGTCTTTCTCTCGTTTTATTCTAAAGAAAAAGAACAGTCCTATCAGAGCAATTACTATCATCACGATAATAAGCCATACCATACCCGACATAAGGTAATCATTCGCAAGACCAATAAAAAATCCGAATCGCTCTATGATATTGGAGCCATCTGCAAAGGCAGCCTGGGCCTCCTGTCCCCTATACCCCCTGAAGATATGTGAAAGTGACGCCGGATATACAAGAACGGCGCAGCCAAGAGCAAACGCGCAGCCGATACCATATACCAGAATGTATATTAACCGCTTTGCCATAGATGCAGCCTGCCGGATAAACTCGCCGTTCTTTGGCATAAGGAACAGGAACCATATTCCGAACGCAAGCCCCATCATTACCATGAAAATCAGGAAATAGTACTGTGTTAGAAATCCCAGGAAACTTATGGCAGCAATGTCCAAAACTCTTCTTACGAATTTACTCTTAAAGTTTTTGTCAAAGGGCTTTGCGAGAGTATATCCTGTTATCTCGCTTCCATCGTAATATTTTTTTATAAGATTTATCAGTCTCATGTGACACAGCGCCGAAGCGAGCACGAAAACCGTGAGCCACATATACATCCTTATAAACATAACACAGGATATCGTCATGGGATTAAAACCGTAAGCAAACATAAGGATAAGCCTTAATCCCTTGCTCATGCCCACACTTTTCGCAAGACTGTTTAACAGAAAGAAACTTATTATGAACGCAATTATATTGACGATAAGCCCCTGCCACTTTGAAAAGACCTCCGGTGTCAGTGAACAAACCGTATGAAGCATATCATAAAAAAGCGGAGGATGGACATCCCAGGACTGCACAAGATGAACGAGTCCGTAATTAAATCCCTCGCCCTTTTTCACTACAAACTCATCCCGAAGAGTATCTGTATCCACCCATTCCCTGTCAGGATAGTAGAACCCCAAGCTTCTGTTTGTAGAAAAATATGAATAATACTCATCCTGATGAAATCCCTCTTTTTGTACGCCAAAAAAGCAGATAGTAGCTATCTGCAAAACCAGGATAACCAGTAAAAGTAAGTTGTATTTTTTTGCGATTATTTTCATCAAAGTCCTCGAATTTTAGCGTGCACAACCCTGATTGTTTTTGGTGCTATTACAAAAAGAGTAAGATATGTCTTATCCCTTTTAGTCATATACTCATTATTATAGATGTTACTTATATGCTTTCTCAAAAAGCCCACCACGTTCTTTTTATAGAAACGGTTATGGCGATTCATCTTACTGATCGGTATGTGCAGCAGATAATCAAGCCTCTGAATGAGGCAGAATCGCATAGCTTCTTCCTTAAGTTCAGGGAAGTTCTTTTTCACAAGGTTTCTTGCAACATCCGAATTTCTTACTATATCCGTAAATACCGGCGGGAAGTAATCCTTCTGATCAGCTTTCTTTCTTGAGTTACTTCCGCTTCTGTAAAAAACATGATAATACTGCTGCGGAAGAATGACGAGCTTCTTCACTCTTTTCAGCATGTGTATCATGAGATAAAAGTCCTCGTTAAGCTCACCCTCCGGGAAGCCTTTGCACTCTCCCTGAAAAAGCTTCCTGCTTGTCAGCTTGGTACAAAATGAGGCGTCACCTGTATGCATAAGAAGTGTCCTCATATGCTCAGCACCGGTCACAGTGTTTTCCGTAACAGGCGGGATGCAGACATCCGGAAGTCTTGTACCATCCTCTGCAATCTCATCCCTTGAAATCTGAGCCATCAGAACAGGTTCCTTTTCAGTGCTGTTTTTGATTATGGCTTTCATCAAGGTCTCATACATATGCGGGTCCACATAGTCATCCGCATCGACGAAACCTATATAATCGCCAGTCGCCGCACTGAGCCCCAAATTTCTCGCCTTACTGCTGCCGCCGTTATCCTGGTGGAGCAGGAGGATGCGTGGTTTTTCTCCGGCTGCTGCGTTACTGCTATCCTGCGTGGAACTATCTTTTCCGTCAGCATTAAAGCCATGTGAGTCAATGTAATTCTGGACACGAGCGTAGGTATCATCGGTAGAGCCGTCATCCACAACTATGATCTCCAGTAGTTCATCGGGGTAAGTCTGGGCACAGACTGACTCTAAGCAGCGGACAATAAGGTCTTCTATGTTATATGCGGGTATGATTATGGTGATTTTCTTTGTAAACAAATTGTATTCTCCTGTCCCCTCATCCGTCAGCTTCGCTGACACCTGTCTACGCTCCGCTTCGGTCCGCGCTGAACCGACGTCCCCCGGACGTCGAGCGCCCCCCAGGGGGAAGGCGGTTATGATTATTCTAAGTGGTTGTCTTCCTTGAGGGTTCGGATGAAGCCCGGCGCTTTAAGCACCTTCGCGATGCTCATGGGGCCATCCTTAGGCATATTGTAATTCGTGCCGCCGGTAATGCTCTTACAAAATGAAAGGAGTCTTTCTGCCGCGCATTTTGCATTCCAGGTAGTCTCGATCGTTTTATAGGCATTTTTCTGAAGGGCACGTTTTTCTTCGGTTGATAGATTTATGAAATCTGTGAGTTTTTTCCTAAGTTCATTCTCATCGCAGTTATCAAAGGTAAGTCCGTTCACGCCGTCCTCTATGAGGTAGGGCACAGCTCCGGCTTCAGAGGATGCAATAACCGCGCAGGCGCTGTTCATCGCTTCATTTACCACTGCTCCCCAGCCCTCGAGATAATTGCTGCCAAAGATGAATACATGGCTTTTTTCCATGATATCACGCACTTTGTCGGGATTGACAGCTCCGTGCAGGGTGATATTTGTCAAAAGCTCTTTTTGCCGTATTTCTTTCGAAAGGGCTATGGCAAGCGGTCCGTCTCCGACCACATCTATATGGAAATCCAGTCCCTTTTCTCGCAGTATTTCTGCAGCTGTTATCGCAAATTCAGGATGCTTTAACTTGATAAGTCTTGATGCAAGGCAGATCCTAAGCTGATCGCCATCCTTATAAAGCATCTCGTCAAGCTCTTCATCCGTATATTGCCTGAGCGGAGGATAATATCCCCATTTATACATCTTCCCGGGATAAGCACCTATAAGGCTAAAGTCTCCCGAGACATACGCTCCTGCGCAGAGCATATATACCTGCGAATTCTTGTATTTTATATGCTCCTCGTATTTTGCTTTTAAACCTCTTGGGGAAATTGCCTTCCATCTTCCCTCGCGGTAGATTCTTTCACTGACGCGAATCACTGGTTTTCCGGAGTCGAGTCTTTCTTTTATAAGTCTCTCCGTAAGGCTCGCCTTGTCTTGACCGGTCCAACCAAGCATAAGTACATCGCAGTTTTTTATAAGCACTGCGCATGCGGCCTCATCCTCGTATATTCTGTGAACATAAGGGATGCTGTCCGTATCAGAATTCCACCCCAGGTTTCGTCGTCCCTCCTCCATGGGCTGTGTCTCTATGAAAGAGAAACCATCGCCTATGCGGGAGTACATCTCATCACAAAGGGGAATCTGGTGGTGGTTTATGAAGTTTGAGATAAAGGCTATTTTTATTCCAACCATACCCTACTCTATACTACTTATTTCTTTATATATCTCCACGAGCCGCTTGAAGTTGGCGGCGGGATCGTGGGTTATCATCGCGTGCTTGCGGGCGTTATCGCCGTACACAGCTGCAATAACAGGCTCTCGGAACATCTGCCTGATACATTTTGCCAGGTCTTCCGGATTTCCTGCTTCAAACAAAAGTCCGTCCACATTTTTCTCGAGCATATCCGGGATTCCGCCGGTATCGGCAGCAACCACGGGCACTCCGAGAAGCATGGCCTCTGCCATGGAATTGGGCGAGTTTTCCAGAATCGAAGGACAAATAAACAGGTTGCACTTAAGAAGCTGCTCCTTCATCTGCTCTGCAGAGAGCTTGCCCAGCATCACAACCTTACCACCGAGTCTGCCTCTTCTTATAAGTCTCTTTAAGTATTTACCATAGGCTGAAATTCTGATAGCCATGGGATACTTGCTCTTTCCCGAGGAATTCTTCTGCTCGTCGGGAATAGTAACTGTCTTCCTTCGTATCTTGCCGATGACACTGTTTCCCGCAACATATATCTTAGTATCAGGAAACTCCTTAAGTATCTCAGGAACCGCTTCCAACACAAAATGAAATCCCTTCAAGGGATAATCTCCCTGTGACAGAAAGATACTGTGCGGAACCGTATTTACAGCTCTCCAAGCATCCTTATAGAAAGTGGGACGCATCGTTTCATTCATCTTGTGATATTTTGCAGTGGGATTTATTTTCGAAGTTGTCTCTTTATCAAAACCGGTTCTCCCCGTGATATGTCCGGTGAGTTTAATGGCTTCTATCTCGTTTTCCGCGCGCTTTGCAAACTTCTCCTTTTGCTGCAAAAGCGAATCATTTTTGTATTTATCGCGGAAAGTCATATCATTGCAGACACTCTCGGGAAGGTTCGCCATATACACCTTTTCTATCTCACTGCAAAGCCCCTGTATCCCAAGAAGCGTCCTCTCAGGCTTGCCAAAAGCTCTGATCGCAGCAAGGCTGTGCGGGAACTCCGTCCCGAACACATGGATAAGATCAGGCTGAAAGCTCTCATATATCTCCTTAAACCTGTCCTCCAGCTTCTCATCATATATCTCAGGCGCATTAAGGTTTTCGGAAAAGCCATAAAAGCTCACATTTTCAATTTTCACAGCATCCCTGCCCATATCCTCTGCGGGAAATGCCACACCCAGTGTGATGTTGCAATTTTCCTTACCCATAAGGATCTTATCGTAGGCACCTGAGAGCCATCCCTCACGGTCCGACCAAGCAAGTCCTTTCGCCTTTGCAAAAGCAGGGAGCATGATGTTACACACCCATAAAACTTTCATATTTTCCTCATTTAATGCCTTTTAAGCTTATATACCAAACTCTTCACCTTGTTATAAGCTCCTGCCGTTTTCGGGTTTTCCGCAATTTTCGTCCTCAGCGGAGCCAGTGTCAGTTTTCTTATAAGATCAAATTTCTGTATCTGCTTCTTCGGAAGGTAGAGATGAATTATCTGCTGCCTCTCCGTCTCCGAAACCTTCCTGTTCTCTCTTGTCTCGGAAAAGCCGCCTCCCTCGTAATCTGCAATAAGCAGATTCATATAAATAGCCAGCGCCTTCTCAACATAAATGCAGCGAAGGAAATGCTCGTAGTCAGCCCTCACCTTCCAAACAGTATCGAAGGCATATCTGTACATAAGTCTCTCATCGTAGAAGCATGCCTGATGCGACGGAACATTTCTGTAGCAGGCAAAATCATTGATCTTTGGCACCGAAGAAACCCTCTGTGAGGTTTTCATCTCATATATATCACCGTAGTAAATTGAAGGAACAATTGTACCTGAATTCTTCTCATCAAGCTTTATCTTACTGTGAACCTTTTGAAGCACCTTGCTGTTTGAAAAAATATCGCCGCAATTAAGGAAATAGATAAAGCCCGGCTCTGTATCCTTCGCCTTATTTCCTGCTTCCTCCTTAACAGCACTGACCGCAATATTCATGGCATCGTAAATGCCGTGATCCTTCCCCTTTATAAAAAGAGCTCTTCCGCACTTTTCATCATCCGAAAGGAACTCCCTGGCCTTCTCATAAGATCCGTCAGTGGAGCCGCCATCCTTAATGACAATGGAGACGTCCTTGAAGGTCTGCATTTTTATGCTCTTAAGAGTCTTTAACAGGTCCTCGCCTGCATTATATGAAACTACAATTATCGTAAAAAATGATTTTTTCATATCAACCAAATCCTCGCTCTGAAAGCGTTGCGGGCAGTTCATGGAAAAAGATAGTCTCATAGGGAAGAATTCTTACTCCATCATTTGCTGCCCCTCTCATATACATTATAAAATAAAGGACGCATCCAATTACCGTAAGAACCTTAAGTATCTGCCCCGCCTTATATCGTTTGTAATCAGGATCTGCCATAAGCATTTTTAGCAGCGCCGGCACGTATAATATCTGTGTCACCATAAAGTAATAGGTAATCCTCGAAACCGTGGGCAAAAAAGAACAGAATACATACAGCAGCAATGCACCTAGATTCGAATAAAAATAGAAGCTCATTTTCTTATCACTTACGATATTCTTCCCAAGCACAAATACAGCTAAAAACAGCACTGCCACGCATCTTGCTATACCTATAGCACTGGTTCCGCCGGATAAATATTCTGTTCCCTCGTAAGAAGGATACAGCTTCGTCGCCACCACCAGATATACATCCTTAAGAAAAATGCAGGAAAAGCAAAGTGCCGAAAGCACTATATACATCCATCTCTTCCACTTCATCGATGCCAGCGGATAAAGCACCAGCACTACTATCAGCGACTTGTGGAAAAGTGCCCCGCACAGAATCAGAATAATAAATCTCGGCCAGTCTCCGTTTAGACAAAAACGAATCGAATACAGCGCCACAGCCAGCGCCAGATAATATCTGACCGTACTTAAGGACTGGAAATAATATCCGAGCAACATAAACATGATAAAGCTCAGAAAAAAATCCTCAGACTGTCTGTACAGCGCAGAAAGGAAAAAGAAAACCGTCGCTGCGGCAAAAATTGCAAACACGGCCACATAGTTTTCAAATCCCGACAGCGTATAGACAAACTTCGTGAGGTAATTAAACCCGGGCTCCGTCGGAACGTAGGCATTACTGAAGGTCCTGTGCATGAATTCCACATAGTTACTGTAGTCATTTCCGACGTTCAGCCTTATTGCAGACACACCTGTTAAAAGCACAAATAGTGAGAAAAGTCCGATTACATTTCTCACTTGCTTTCTGCTGATTCCGCGATATATGTAATTATACTGACCGCTACCTATGACTGCAGGCCTTACATCTCCGCTTTTTATCAGAAATGCGATCGCCAGAGTCACAAGCGTAAGTGACATATAAACTATCATAACCGCTCCAGTCTTCCCTGTCTGATGCCCTTCTTCATAAGTCTGTAGCACTGCCATACAGATTTTTCCCTGCACATCTCATCTCTGTGCACAAGTAAAAAGCGAAGGCTCATAGCTCCCGCAAGCGCTCCGTATAAAAAGTGATAGAGCACTCCTCTGTCAAAGAAAAACTTATCATTAAATCCCGTAAACCAGGTTGATGGTCTGTCGGACTCCTCATGTCCGATTGAAACACCCGTCCTGTAAATCTTTAATCCCTTTTTCAGACAATCGTGAAGGAACAAAGAATCCTCACCGTTGCTGTACTTTGCTCCGCCTCCGAACAAAACGGAAAATTTTACATTAATCCCTTTAAGGGCAGCTGTTCTTGCCGCTATGGCGTAGGCAGGATATCTTCCGTAATTTTTCCAGGTAACCCTTGCAAAGTCTGTGTTGTGATAGGTCTGTCTCCCCTCCACCGCCTTTACATTAAACAAAAGCATATCCGCTTCGGGGTGAGAATCAAACTCGTTCTCCATGAGGGCTGTATAACCATCATCCAGAACAATATCCTCATCAATAAACTGCAAAAGCTCGTGATCCGCATTTTTGAGAGCAAGATTTCGTGAAAGCCCAACACCTCTCTCAGCCTTGTTAATCGTCTTTATCACATGAGATTTACCCAGTCTGTCGGTATAATCATTTTCCTCAGTAAGATCCCTGTCGCACTGATTCACAATTACCGCATCCGACTGAATATTCATTTTTGACGGAAGCTCTTCCGTATCCTGCTGCACGGCAGCCACAAGCAATTGTATTCTCGACATATCAAAGTCCCAGGTATCTGCTCAAAAACTTCATATCGGCATCAACAACAACAATACCGTATATTTTGCATCCGAGCTTATTTAGAAGTGAAATAAGATGCTCTGTCATAGCACCGTTATGTTCTCCCATTTTTACGGGAATAATTACACCGTCCACGTCTGACAGCTTTTCACGCGATTCGTTATCATTCCCGGGAAGAGGCATGGCATTTACAGAGGGCATCTCTCCCGCAAGTCCGTTTCCTATGACCTCGGTCAGCCTCTCTGCTGCTCGCTTTGCATTATCTATTCCATCTTTATCGTCCGCACTTATGAGTGCAATCTTATTATTCGCTTTAAACTTATCCTTAAATACCAGCAGCAGCTCATTTCTGAAAAACGAAGGCTCTTCCTGTCCCTTTGAACTTAGAACACCCAGAACCGGAAGGGAATATCTCCTCTCGGCGTCCTCGGGAACATATACGGTATCATCCATGGATCTTATGATCAAGAGCCCCAGAGTAGCGATAATAAAGCCGATCAGAGCACCGAGAATTACAGCCACTCCCATTCTGTCAGGAATCAGTTCCATTTTGGTTTCTGTTCTTCCGATTAGCTTAATCTGTGTAAAGGCGTCGTTCAGATCACCGTATTTTACAAGAGCCTCACCCGCTGCAGCAGCAATCGCTCCCGAAAGTTCCTTGTCAGGATTGGATACAGTAAGAATCATCACTCTCACATCTGAGGGGATATCTGCATTTAAGGAATCCTTAACAACCTGCCTTGAAACTCCCGGTACCTCATGATAGCCTGCCTTCTCTAGGTTCTCCATTGTCATATCCAGAATGTTATCTTCTGTTTTGATGGGAAGATCGGTATCCTCATCCTTTACCAGAATATTCCAGGTGTAGGCATTGTAGGCATCCACCTCGCTACCCTTGTTTTCATCGTAGGCAAAGTACAGATAAAGAGTTGACTCTGTCACATAGTTCCTTGCAGGTGCATATACCACATTTGCGAGAAAATATATGATTCCGGCTACAACCGCACCGATTACGGCAAAAAGTGGGAGTATCCAGATCTTACGAAGAAGAGTAAGGTAGAATGCTCGAAGGTTTAGTATTTCGTTGTCGTAGTTTTCTCGTTTTGCGGCCATGGTTCCCTCATCCGGCGATTTGCTTTCCCCTCATCCGGCGCTTCGCGCCACCTTCCCCCAAAGGGGGAAGGCTTTATAAGTGTTCTTCCCCCAAGGGGAAGGCAAGTTATTCCGGTTTCTTAAGTGCGGTTGTTTGTGTCTCCTCCACTCCCTCGGTTGCATCGGGAGTAAACAGTATCTTAAGAGTAAGCAGCATGAGCTTGAAATCAAGCCATACTGAGTAATTTTCTATGTAAGCGAGATCGAGCTTTAATTTATCATAAGGTGTCGTATTGTACTTGCCATACACCTGAGCGTAGCCCGCAAGTCCTGCCTTTACCTTCATTCTGAAGGCAAATTCCGGCATAGTCTCCATGTACTGCTCAATTATCTCAGGTCTCTCGGGACGCGGTCCTATGAAGGACATCTCGCCCTTTAAGATGTTGAAGAGCTGTGGAAGTTCATCAATTCTGCAGGCTCTGATAAATTTACCGATAGGAGTTATTCTTGAATCATTCTTGGTCGCAAGCCTTGCAACACCATCTTTTTCGGCATCGACTCTCATACTCCTGAACTTCATGATCTTGAATTCTTTTTGGTTTATTGTGCAGCGAATCTGTTTATACAGCACAGGGCCGTGATCATAAAGCTTTATAACTATAGCTGTTATCAGCATGATAGGCGATGTGAGGATTATCAGGATAAGCGAGCAGATGATATCCACCAGTCTCTTGATGGCACGCTGCTCTACCTTTAAGTAGTACTCTCTAAGAAGCAGTACAGGTGTATCGAACAGATGCATCTGTGTCGATCCCTTAACCAGCACATCAGTAATCTTAGGCATCATATAAACCCTTATAGAATTTGAGTACAAAAACTTAAGCAGTTTATTTCTGTCCTTGGTGGGAATATCCCAGATTACAACGGCATCATATCGCTCAAGGCACTCCCTTTCTATATTCATGAGGCCTTCGCTGATATTCATGCACTTTACAATATTATATTTATCCTGTCTGGAATTGAATTTTCGAAGGATATCATCCACAGGGTATTCACCGCTCACAAGAAGCATTTGCCTTGCCGGGAAAATAGCCCTGTATAACCAGTTGGTACAGACGGCCCACAAAAATGAAATCACCATCTGCACAATCAGTATTTCAAGCATCGGAAACGCCGGCACAAGCCAGTTTCTCATAAGTGATATCTGAAAATAAGAAATTACATTAACCATGAAAAGGGCAAAGATCTGAGACAGGAAAATATCCATGGATTTCAGATATCCTATCTTCAGGCCCCCGTAGGTATTCGAGAAAAACAGCATCAAAACGAAATAGATTGCAATCACAAGCACATGTCCGCGGAAATACAGCTTAAGACCGGCTCCCAGCTGATATCCGTCCGCGCTTATTCTAGGCGCAGATACCAGCGGGTAATAGGTTTTAATCCAGAAATAGCCATAGACAACAGTCTGCATCAAAAGCCCTATAAGCCCCAGGCATAATACAAATACTCTTTTTATAGATTCAATCTGTTTCATACAATTACCCTTACAGCCGGCGAACAGTCGCTCGAACAGCCCACCCGATAAAATAGTACAGGCTGGCGGCAATAGACAATCCGGCTATTTTTCTGTATAGACCCCAAATTCTTCTGATTGCTGTAAATTTATTTGATGAAAGTGATTTAGCAGGTCTTCTGTAGGTCGCAAGAACCTCATCCAGCCCATAAGCAACCGTTCCCCCTTTTAATATAGTCCACCAGGTTGCCGTATCCTCACTTTCAATCTGAGGCATAAATATTTTTTCCTTATGAAGCACATCCATATCTATCATCACGGTTGTAGTGAAAATAACCGTTCTCGAAAGCGCTTCCTTAAAAGTCAGTGTAGCGGGAGCATGAACAATTCTCCCAGTGGGATTCGCATTTTCATCCCCAAATTCATATGACGTAAAAACAAATGCCGCCTTCTTTTCCTTAAGAAATGAAAGCTCCTTCTCAAGCTTATCCGGTTTCCAGATATCATCTGCATCAAGAAACGCAAGATAACGTCCCGTTGCGGCACTTATTCCGGCATTTCTTGCGGAAGCCGCGCCTCCATTGGAAGCTTTTTTTATAAGCTTTATTCTGTCATCACCGACTGCTGCACTCTCTATGAGCGCCGCGCTATTGTCAGAGGAAGCATCATCTACCAGTATAAGTTCATAGTTCTCATAGGTCTGCTGCCCCACCATGGCAATTGTTTCCGAGATATAGCTTTCAGCATTATATACCGGCACCACAATACTTATGCGGTTTTCAAGGCTGCGGTCGTTTCCCATCAGAGTTCTTCCTTAATGATATAAATAGGTCTGTGCTTAACCTCAAGATAAGTCTTGCTCAGATACTGCCCGACTATTCCCAGGCAGAAAAGCTGAACTCCGCTTACCAGTGAAATAATGCACACAAGAGACGGCCAGCCGCTTGTCGGATCTCCGAAAGCTGCCTTTCTGATGATCGTCACAATTATCAGTATTATCGCAAGGAAACAGAACACTACTCCGAGAATCGATGCAAAAGCAAGCGGTACTGTCGAGAACGCAACTATGCCGTCAAGCGCATATAAAAACAGTTTCCAGAAAGACCACTTGGTCTCGCCCTTTTTTCTCTCGATATTTTCAAATTCAAGCCACTTTGTGGAAAAGCCTACCCATCCGAAAAGTCCCTTCGAGAAACGGTTGTACTCCTCCATGGAGAGAATAGCATCCACAAACTGCCTGGTCATCAATCTGTAATCTCTGGCTCCGTCCACGATCTCCGTCTTGGACATTCTGTTTATGAGACTGTAAAATCTTCTTGCAAAAAAGGATCTGATCGGCGGTTCACCTTTTCTGGTAACCCTTCTCGTAGCAACCGAATCGAAGCCCTCATTAACTATGTAGCCATACATCTCGGGCAGCATAGCCGGCGGATCCTGAAGATCACAGTCAAGCATCACGACATAATCTCCCTTGGATTTCTGAAGTCCCGCATATATTGCGGCTTCCTTTCCGAAGTTCCTCGAGAAATTAATCAGATGTACTCTTTCATCTGTCTCTCTAAGCTTTTTAACCTCTGCTACAGTATTGTCCTTAGAGCCGTCATTCACATAAATGATCTCCATCGAAACGTCATTATTCTTGAAGAAGCTCTCTGTCTTCATGAGTTCATCATAGAAATCCTTTACATTTTCCTCTTCATTGTAGCAGGGTACAATTATGCTTATAAGCTTCATTATTATCTCTCCGCCCTCATGGGGTTGTTCAAAAAGTCATCATATGCAAGTCTTATGCCGTCTTCAAGCTCTGTCTTGTAGGTCCAGCCGAGTGAAGCAGCCTTGGATACATCGAGAAGCTTTCTGGGAGTACCGTTGGGCTTTGTGGTATCCCACTCGATTTCTCCCTCGTAGCCCACAACTCTGGCAACCATCTCCGCCAGCTCTTTTATTGTGAGCTCCTTACCTGTTCCGGCATTTACAGTCTCGTTGCCACTGTAATTATTCATAAGGAATACGCAAAGGTTAGCAAGATCGTCAACATACAAAAATTCACGCAGAGGTGAACCGTCACCCCAGCATACAACCTTCTTTTCTCCGGCTTCCTTAGCCTCATGGAATCTTCTGATAAGTGCAGGAAGAACATGGGAATGAGTCGGATGATAGTTATCATTTGGTCCGTAAAGGTTTGTGGGCATTACCGAGATATAATCTGTTCCATACTGCCTGTTCAGGAACTCGCAGTATTTAAGTCCTGAAATCTTGGCAAGGGCATATGCCTCGTTTGTCTTTTCAAGCTCACTTGTAAGAAGACAGCTCTCCTTCATGGGCTGCGGTGCCATCCTGGGATATATACATGATGATCCGAGGAACTCCAGCTTCTTACAGCCATTTCTCCAGGCTGAATTTATAACATTCATCTCAAGGATCATATTGTCATACATGAAATCCGCAAGTGCACTCTGGTTAGCTTCGATTCCGCCAACCTTAGCAGCTGCAAGGAAAACGTACTCCGGCTTTTCCTTTTCAAAAAACTCCTCAACCGCATCCTGTCTTGTAAGATCAAGCTCTTTATGTGTACGGGTTATGATATTTGTATAACCCTGTTTCTCAAGTTCTCTTACAATTGCAGAGCCAACCATTCCGCGATGGCCCGCAACATAAATCTTCGCATTTTTTTCCATCATGTGTTTCTCCTAAAATTCAAACTACAACACTCTATTTTACTATAATATAGAGTTTTTTTCCATTTTAACGCCCTGCCGGTAAAAAGCCATCCGTAATATCGTTTCCCTCAAGTACAAAACCATCGGGAGCAGGTGTCGAAGGAAAGGCATCGTATCCTGTCCTGTCGCCTTCCAGAGGATAATAAATCACAGCATTTCCGATAACTTTCTGTCCTACTTCATACTTATTGTAATCCTGCTGCGAAAGAAGATACTGAGCTCTGAATCTTGGTACATCATCTTTTATCAGCATTCCGCATTTATAGAACATAAAAACCGCAAACAGTGCTATTACTGCTTTATAGATATATTTCTTCTGTGGCGGATTCACTCTGTTATCAAAAAGAATGACAAACCGTCCCGCAAGAATGGTAACCGGAAGCCACAGATAAACGCATCCGTATCTCACAAGAGGCGCGGTAAAGACAAAATATATCAGCGCAACATAAGAAATTCCTTCAATAAACAAAAAGTCCGAAAGCGCCACTGCTTTTCTCTGACTCAACATAAATATCTTCTGCACATTTCCGCCGACACCGTTTTTCTCCTTTTTTGCAGCTGTCATTTTCGAAATAGCATAATAAATGACGCATCCTATGAAAACCGGCAAGCATACCAGATCCATCACAAACATCATTTTGTTAAATAATGACAGAGCAGAAAACCATGCGGGAAACCACTGACCAAAAGGGGCATTATACATGGCCACATCGGTAAAGCCTCGCCCGTAAGCAGCAATCTCATGGGCATCGCTTATGGCGGTTTCAACCGGAACCTTCCAGGCGAAGTTAAACAAATCAACTCCCGTAAAAGGATAAACCAGCCATCCCGTCATAACAACATTCCTTACAAAATAGGGAAGTGCTATAAAAATGCAAAACAAAACGCATAATAAGATAGGCTTTAACCCTGCTTTCTTCTGCTTTTTAATAATCCTTACAATAGGGTAAATCGCAAGCAAGACAAGCGGTGCCGCCGACAGCTTGATGGTAGTCACCCAGACCGCACAGATTGCAAGCAGCGCATGCGGCAAAAAAGCTCTCTCATGCATAGCATACAGATCAAGCCAATGAATTACTATATAGAATACCATTGTCGCCATGAAATAATCCGACGCCGGTGAAACAATCTCATCAAAGATTGTGAAAAGGTAATAAATAGCAATTACCCTCACAAAATCAGATAATACGATGTGTCCTCTTCTTGCTATGCTCTTAAGATCTGCGCACTGCCACGCCAGAAGAAGTGCAAAATATCCTGCCATTGCATGCAGGGATTTCCCTAAGAAAGCACCACTGTACAGGGCTGATAATGCAAAGGACGCGCTGTTATAGCCAAGCCTTAAATGCAAGTTGCCAAGCCCCTTGACCATACCATACTCCTCAATCCATCTGATTGCCTGGGCATGATAAAGATCCGTATCATAATGCATAAGCCCATGGGAAGTTCCATAGGCCATCAAAAGAAAAATCAGCACATAAAGCCAGAAGCTTCCGGATTCTTTTATCTCCCGGATTCCTTCTGTCAGACTCTCTGCTATTTCCTCCCTGTACTGGGCAAATAAAATAAGACATATAAAGATCAGAAGGATATTGGCAGCGAGAGAAACCCTGCCTATGATGCTGAAAAATTCAGCAAGCAGGTTTACCATCAGAATTCCGGCTATAAGTATACTCTCCCTGTATTTATAGCTGTAGGAGAGCTTTTTTTGCCCCTTCGCAGTGGACATGCAACCGATTGATGATATCCCACGCAAAGTGGCAAAGCCGATTATATATGTAGTTATTAACACATAGAGCCAATTAAGTATTACCGCTAGCATCTAATGAGTTATCCTTATCAAAGAATATCCTTTAAATATCTCTCTATTGCTTCATGCCAGTCCGCAAACATGAAATCTGAAGTGAGTTTAAACATGTAGTTCTCAAGTATTGAATAGGCCGGTCTCGGTGCTGCCTGGGGATTTTTAGCGGAATATTCGGCACTTGTGACATGATTTACTTTTGTACTCTTGCCTGCAAGTCTGAAAATCTCCTCTGTAAAATCAGCCCAGTTTGTATCTCCTTCGCAGGTTCCGTGGAAAAGGCCGTAATTTTCTGTCTCAAGAAGGAAATGAATTGCTTTTGCAAGCTCATAGGTACTTGTAGGTGTACCGAGCTGATCGCATACAACACTTACTTCGTCAAGCTTCTCTGAAAGACCGAGCATTGTCTTTACAAAGTTTTTACCATCACCGTAAAGCCATGCTGTACGTATCGTAAAGTATCTTTTAGCAAACTTTTCAACAAACTGCTCACCAGCCAGCTTAGTTATACCATATTTGCTGACCGGTCCTGTCTTATCGAACTCTGTATAGGGTCTGTTTCCGTCTCCGGCAAATACATAGTCAGTTGAGATATGAACAAGCTTTGCATCTGTTTCGGTAGCTGCTATTGAAAGATTTCTGGGTCCGATTGCGTTGATCTTATAAGCAAGGTCCACATCGCTCTCCTGTGCATCTACCGCTGTATATGCAGCACAGTTGATTATCGCATAAGGCTTAACCTGTCTAGCAAGCTTTGTAACAGCATCAACATTTGTAATATCAAGAGGAGTTATACCATCTCCCTCAAAAACATCAGTATTAACAAGTTCATATTCACCTGTTTTGCCGAGCTCGAGATTAACTGCTCTTCCAAGCTGACCGTTACATCCTGTAACAATTATTTTTTTCATTACGATATCCTTCCTTCTCTAATATGAGTTTACGGACGACATAAATGCCGTCCGTCATATAATTCATATTATTCTCCGAGACCATTTTCTATAGCATTGACCAGGGCTTCCATAGCCTCCGTCTCATCAGGTCCCTCACATTTGAATTCAAGTTCATCGCCGCACTTTATACATGCGCCAAGTACACTTAGTACACTCTTGGCATTAGCCGAATTCTCGCCATACATAAATGTTATGTGTGATTTATAATTCATGGCGACCTTACATAAATTTCCTGCAGGGCGAAGATGCAGCCCTGTTGGATTTTTAATAATCACCTTTTTTGTTATCATACTAATTCCCCTATATTTTTAAGCCGTAGTTCCCCTTTTGAATTACAGCATTACATTCTGAATCAGCTCTGCGAGCTTCTTTGCCTCTTCCTCGATTACTTTCTGGTCCTTGCCCTCTATCATTACACGAACAAGGGGTTCTGTTCCGGATGGTCTGATAAGAACCCTGCCGTCGCCGGCAAACTTCTTATCAAGTTCCTCAATGGCTGTTGCAATCTCGGGATATTCCATATAATGATCTTTCTTATGAGTAGGCACTGTCGCATTGCAAAGAGCTTGCGGCATTACATCCATAATCTGTGCCAGCTCTGAAAGCTTCTTCCCGGTTTCCTTCATAACCTTCAGAAGATGAAGTGCTGAGAGAAGTCCGTCTCCTGTGGTGTTGTCATCAAGGAAGATGATGTGTCCAGACTGCTCTCCTCCAAAGTTTGCGCCAATCTCTTTCATGCGCTCAAGAACGTATCTGTCTCCTACCTTGGTCTTTTCAATCTTGATTCCTTCTCGCTCTCCCATCTTGAAGAATCCAAGATTACTCATAACGGTAGCAACAATTGTGTCCCCTTTAAGTTCACCCTTTTCCTTCATGTGCTTACCGATTATGGCCATAATCTCATCGCCGTTAACAAGCTTTCCATTCTCATCAACTGCCAGGAATCTGTCAGCGTCTCCGTCGAAGGCAAGTCCTATATCCGCCTTCTCGGTAACAACCCTTCCCATAAGCTCTTCCATATGGGTTGATCCGCAATTCGAATTAATATTTGTACCGTCCGGGCTTGTATGAATCGCGATAACCTGAGCGCCTGTCTGTCTGATGGTCTCTACGGATGTGTAGGAGCTTGCGCCCTCGGCGCAGTCCATTACAATCTTCATTCCATCGAGTCTTACATCAACACAGTTAAGGCTATGGTTGATATATTCCTCTCTGGCATCTGTACGGTTTTTAATCTTACCCACTCCTGCTCCGGTGGGCATTTTTACGCCCTCGAGGTTATTCCTGATAAGCTCCTCGATCTCATCCTCCATGGAATCCGGAAGTTTAAAACCGTTTCCGTCAAAGAACTTGATCCCGTTGAATTCCATAGGATTGTGGGATGCTGAAATTACAACACCTGCATCCACACGATACTTCTTTGTGAGGTAAGCAACTGCGGGTGTAGGTAAAATACCTACATTAACAACATTGGCGCCTACCGAGCATGCCCCTGCCATAAGTGCGGCAGCAAGCATATCTCCTGAAAGTCTTGTATCACAGCCAACCATAATTGTCGGTCTGTGTTTGTTTTCTTTTGAAAGCACATATGCTCCGGCTTGTCCAAGCTGCATCGCAAGGCTGGGTGTAAGCTCGTCATTGGCTACGCCTCTCACGCCGTCTGTTCCAAATAATCTTGCCATATATTCCTCCACCTTAATTCTCTTCTAATTTCGTAAGCTTAACGGTAACTTCAACCGTATCGGTGGTTGTCACCCCACCCGGTAGTGAAAGCGATACAGCTGTCCTGTAGGTTCCTGCTGCATCTTCGCCACCCTCGCTAATCTGTGATACGTCAATGATACCGGATACATCCTTTTCACTGATGGCATTCACATTCGCCGAAAGTCCGCTTACTGAAAGTGTAAAGGTCTTATTATCGTCAACTATCTGAGCATCATATCCCTCAGGGATATTCATAAGTTCGATCTGACTGTAGGGGATGCTGAGTGCCTTATCGCTCTTCTTATCAATATATGCAATAACAGTTGCAATACCGTTGAAGTCCTCATCACCAAAGCTTACATTGCCGGGAAGATATGCTGACAGATCTATTGTAGTCGTCAAATCTTCCGTACGCCCCGTCAGATCAAGCGAATCATCAGAAACGGTGATCGTATCAATCTTGTTAAGCACTGACATTCTTCCTGCAAGCAGAACACTGTCTGTATCGGTATCAATCTCTCCGGTAGCAACATATCCTTCAGCCGGAACTCCCGATACCTGATATGTTACAGGAACTCTCTTGGTTGCCAGAATTGTTACACTTACACCCACTGAAGTGCTGCTAAGCTTCAGATTATCCTTCGAAACTTCTCCGCCATCAGCATCATAAAGATGAATCTCTGCATTGGTTCCGATATTCGTGGTATAACCGGTTACTTCGACGTTTACAGAAGCTGTCTTTACACTCTGAACGATTGATTCTGCACCTGTAATTCTGATCTGGTTCTGATCAGTAACGACATCACCTATTATATACCCATCAGTCAAGGTACCCGTCGTAGAGGCAGAAATAGGAAGTGTCTTGGAATCTCTTCCTTCTATATTCAGCTTAACGGAATCTATCGTTCCCGTTATGCTCTGAATCTGATTTACATATTTATTTGTGTTAAGCTGAATTGCAACATAGTATGTGCCATCGATATTAGTGGTATTCTCAAGATCGGCTATGGCAACAACATTATCCCTGCTCAGGGAATCAACTATGGATCTGGGTGCATAAACGGTGACCGTGGATATTACATCACTGTCCTCCAAAACCTGATACACCTGATTGTTATCCGTTATACTGTTTGCATTTCTGAATGTGACCGGAACATTGCTGAATCTCACTGAATCAACAGGGTCACTTATGTTTGTAACCAGGAACCAAAGAAGTGCGGCAAATAAAAGCGAAGCAATCTTCAGCCCCAGATTGGCAGTCAAATTTAGCTTCTTCATTTCGCCTTTCCTTTCACCGTTTTGTTACTTATTATTTTTTTCTTTTTGTCCTTCTTTTCTTTCTTATCTTCAGTAGCCTTATTCTGTATCTGCCTCAGTCTCTCTCGCAGGCGCTCACTGTCGACTGCTCTCTCGAGCTCTCCCATGTAAGCAACACTTATTTTTCCTGTCTCTTCGGAAACAATTATGGTAAGTGAATCTGTAACCTCAGAAACACCGACACCTGCACGATGTCTTGTTCCAAGCTCTTTTCCAAGCTCCATATTGTCGGAAAGAGGAAGATAGCAGGTAGCCGATGTTATTCTGTCACCTCTGATAATAACCGCACCGTCATGGAGAGGTGTATTGTGTTCAAAGATGTTGATAAGAAGCTGGCTTGTTACCATTCCATCAATATCAATACCCGTTCTCTCGTATTCATTAAGAGAAGAAAGCTGCTCAATAACAATAAGCGCACCCGTTCTCACCTTGGCCATCTCCACGCAGGCCCTTATAATCTCATTTATTGTCTTATCTGAAAATCTTCCCTCTTCCGTTGTCTCAGTAAAATTTAGGAGTCCATGGAAAAAGTTTCTTCTGCCTATACCTTCGAGCGCCTTTCTCAGTTCCGGCTGCAAAATAACAACCATAGCCGTTACAGCAATTCCAAATACGTTCCTTACTATCCACAGGATGGTCGACATATTGAATGCTGCGGCAATAACTATAAAGACAACAATAACTACGACCCCTTTTAAAAGGGACCATAGTCTCGTGTTTTTGGCCCAAACCAGAATATGGTAGATCAGGAACGCTATGATCAGCATTTCGATGACATCAAGTGCCCTGACTCTTGGCATATGCAGGCTTGTCAGATTGTTTTCAAGAAAAAATACGATCTGTTGCATCTATCTTACTCGCCTCGGTCTTTACCTCTGTAATCCTTGCCCGCACCGGATACATTTATCTTCTTAACCTTCGGTGCAGGAGTGGAAACCGTAACCTTCGGAACGGCCTTTACGTAATAGTAGTACTCATCGTCTTCAAACTGCACCTTCTCAATTCTCGTATAATCGAGATTAAAGGCAAAGAACTGAAGCACCATGAGCAATAAAATTGAAATAATTGTCTGCACGATAACTCCCAGGAAAGAAAGTCCCGTGCTGTAAATCATGTCGCCCACAAGCAGACATATTATATTTGCAAGAGATCCTGCAATAATAGCTATGGTCCATGCATGATCAACCGACATGCGTCTTATGACATAAACAATTGCAAGCGTAATTGCAAAAGCCACAATGAACACCCACATACGCTTATTGGATAAAAGCTCCGAAATGATAGTCCGGAACTGTACTGCAGATTCCTCTATCTGTGATCCTGTCAATGTAGTAGCGTTCCCGGAAATATAATTCACAAGAAATGCAACTATTATTCCAAAGGACATTGAAACAATTGAAGCAGGTGTTCCCATAAGCCCCAGAGCGATAGGCATCACATAAGGAATGCTCAAATAAAAACACATAGGTGTCAACATTACCGCAATTGTATCTTTCGGTGAAAACCTGAAATAAAGCAGAAACATCAAAAGAAAAACAATGAGTGCAACTACTGCGCAAAACAGAGATAATTTATAAAGATGTGCCAAAATAAATCCGGCAGAAATAAGCACCATAAAATTGGAAGGCATTATGGAACACAATAGTGCAGCCATAAGCAATATGGGCAGTTTTGTCAGATTAGCCTGATAACCGATCTTATTACCGATCATGGTAAACGCGATCAGAGAAAGTAAAAACTTCCAGATATATGTTATGTATAACTCATATTTTAAATAAAAATTCTTGATATATTCTCGTATTTCCAGTAAAGACGTCATTTTCCTTATTCCTTTTCATACATTCTGCCAAGCTTCTTAAGGCAGGAGTAATATGCCCTCATATTCTTTCGCATTTTTCCGTATCGGATAGAATAAACGATGTATGAAATCACTGAATATACAGCTACAAGCGCAATGTAGTAGACCAAATATTTCCGTGCGGTTGCAGCAATATCTGTATTGTATACGTCCTGCAGCACATCAGAAAAATGATACATCACATAGGCAGCGACCAGTATCAGATATACCACTGTGGCACTGATAATAGACCTCAGCACCTGGAATCCGACATAGTCGCTGCGAAAATACGAATTTATAGCGTTATTTTCTTTCCCCTCACGCTGCTCGTAGGCAGCCATCCTGGTCATCAGGATAACTCTCTCCTCGTTTAACATTATAGTCCTCAGGTTTTAAGAAATTTCATTCCGGACGTCGAGCTGGGCTGCTGGGCCTGTTTCTTTGCAAGTTCAGCCGCAAGAGCCTGCTGACGCTGTTTAACGGTATCATTAAGCGCATTAGTAACCGTAGCCTTGCACTTAGCACAAAGCCTACCTGTAGCAATACGCGCTCCACAATTCTCACATGTTATCTGAATCGGAGAATTCTCGGTAAACATAAGTCTCTCTTCAAGGATCCACTTCTTAATCTGCTTTGCTGGACAAGAGCAGTCCTCGGCAATCTGCTTGAGACCGCTTCCGGGATTCTCCTGAATGTACTTCTTTACCTCCTGGAATTTCTCCTCAATCTCCTTCTTGCAAACATCACACAACATCTCGCCGGCAATGTAATTAAACATCTTGCCACATCTTGAACAATTACGAATATTACTCATGATATCCTCCTATTAGCAGTGCATATTTTTCACACCACCTGGCCTATTGCAAGCGTAACAAAGAATATCCTTTCCACCCCGTGTCTTCGGAATTCTCTTGCGAGCTCGTCCATAGTACTGCCGGTCGTGTAAATGTCATCAACAAGGATAATACACTTAAATTTTACATCATTTTGGCTTATATTAAAAGCCTTTTTCAAATTCGAGCGGCGCTCGGAGGAGTCAAGCATCTTCATGGGAACCGTGTCTCTGACCCTTCTTACGATATCATTTCTGACAGGTACTCCAATCCTTTTTCCAAGGGCATCCGCAAATACTTCCGCCTGATTATAGCCTCGTTTTCTCTGCTTTTTGTCATACATCGGCACCGGTATTACGGCATCCGCACGCATCGCTTTCATGGCTTTTCCAAGATATTGCATTGCAGCTTCCCCGTAATAATCGGCATATTCTCTTCTTCCCGAATATTTGAACCTGTATATGGATCCGGAAATGGATCTGTATCTGAAAACACCGAACCCCCTGTCAAAATAATGTCTTGTTTTTTCACAGTCGGGACAATACTCCTTATCCGCATCAGATAAAGGTTTACCGCATTTCATGCAGATAATTTTGCCTGCAGGCTTTATCACCCTTTTACACTCCGGATGTATCAGCCCTTCCTTACGTTTTACAATAGTGTCGCAGACCGGACATCTTCTGGGATACAGAATGGAAATGACCCCCTCGAGAAGTTCCTCAGCCTGCATCCGCCACCTCCAGAATTCTTGTCTTTAATCCCGTATAGCGTCTAAGCTGCTCCTCATTTCCTATCATTGTATCAATAGTCTCTGTATTTCCCAGAACCACAACACATTTCTGAGCCCTTGTCACGGCCGTATACAAAAGGTTCCTGTTAAGAAGCATTCTCGGCCCTCCAAGAAGCGGCAAAATAACCGCCGGATACTCGGAGCCCTGAGACTTGTGTATGGTTATCGCATAGGCATGCTCAAGGTCATCAAGTTCGGAAAAGGGATAGGTCACACATTTTCCCTCATCGAATTCAACCGTCATCTCTTTCATAACGATATTGATATCCTTCACAACACCCATATCACCATTAAAAATGCCGAGTCCCTTTTCGATAGCAATCCCGTTTTTTCCGCATATCTCCCACTCAGCCTGATAGTTGTTGTGAATCTGCATCACGCGGTCTCCCACACGGATAACCCTCTCTCCATGCACATATTCTTTCTTCCCGCTGTCGGCCGGATTCAGATAATTCTGCAAAACGCTGTTAAGTGTCTGCGCCCCGAGAGGTCCTCGCTTCATGGGCGTAAGCACCTGAATATCCTCAGATCCGGCATCAACATAGCCAGGGAGTTTATCTCTGATCAGCTCAATCATATGCTTATAAATGACATCCGCGTTATCTCTTTTAAGGAAAAAGAAGTCCTTGCTCTTATTATCCAGCTTTATAGGATCTCCATCCTTTATATGATGTGCATTCATTACAATATCACTCTGCTGCGCCTGTCTGAAAATCTTTTTAAGTGTAATTGTTGTAAAGCATTCACTTTCTATAAGATCGCGCAGCACCTGCCCCGGGCCGACGCTCGGAAGCTGGGAACTGTCGCCCACCAGAATAAGATGTGTTCCCGGTATAACGGCCTTTAAAAGCGATGCAAAAAGATGCATATCAACCATGGACATCTCATCGATAATTATGGCATCAGCCTCAATCGGATTGTCAGCGTTTTTGTCAAAATGGAGCCTTGTCTTCTCTCCCCGGTCCTCCAGCGGCGCTCCGCCGCCCATTCCGAGTAGTCTGTGGATAGTTGAAGCCTGATAGCCCGTTGCCTCGGTCATTCTTTTCGCCGCACGCCCGGTAGGTGCCGCCAGAACTATCTCCATCTGCTCCTCGGCATAATATTCAATAATCGTATTTATAGTTGTAGTCTTACCTGTTCCGGGACCGCCCGTAATGATAACGACACCGTTTCCGGCACTTGAAGCTGCTGCTTTTCTCTGCAGTTCATCCAGCTCAATACCACGCCTTTTCTCAATCCTTTTTATTCTGTCCTCAAGGCTTTTTTCGCTCTCATGTGAGACCTGCAGATTAAGCTCTCGAAGCATAACAGCTATTGCCTGCTCCTCGTAGTAGTAGGATGCAGCATATACTTCATCATCCCCCTTGTAGATGAGTTTTCGCTCCACCATGAGATTATCCATCTGCATTCCTATGCTGTCCTCAGATACTCCGAGAAGCTCCCCGCTCCTTTTTATGAGTTCGCTCTTTGGAAGAAAACTGTGACCGTCCTGCGCTCCCTCGAGCAGCACATAGAGAATTCCGCTTCTTATTCTGTAATCGGAATCTACGCTGATTCCCACCTTGGACGCAATTTCATCGGCGGTTTTAAAGCCGATTCCCTCAATATCATCAGCAAGCTTATAGGGATTCTCCTTCAGAATCCTGTAAACCTGATTGCCATATTTTTCATAAATCCTGACTGACATGTTGCCCGTGATTCCGTATCCGGACATAAAAACAAAGGCATCTCGCATCTCTCTCTTATCCGCAAGCTGAATGGCGATATCTCTTGCTTTTTTCTCACTGATGCCCTTGATCTCTGCAAGCCTCTCCGGCTCATCCTCTATTATCCTGAAGGTATCCTTACCGAATTTCTTTACAATTCGTCTCGCCATAGTCTCGCCGATTCCCTTGATGGCGCCGGAGCCTAGATATCTCTCCATCGACTCCGTATCATCCGGAGCGGCGATCTTATAGCCGGTCACCTTTATCTGTTCACCGTAGACAGGATGTTCTGTCATCTCTCCCGATATCTCAAGAGTATCCCCCTCATCCACATCTATAAAGCTCCCGACACAGGTGATTTCCTCACCGTCGCTGACAAAAACCATAACTCCATAGCTTCTGTCAGGGCTTCTGTATATAAAATGATCTATATATCCCTTTACTTCCATTTTCCTCCCAAAGGACAAAACTATTCCCTCTTCGTTTAAAAAGAGGGAATAAATAATTGCTTATAATTTATAAATCGTAATTTCTCTTCATGTTCTCATACAGCATCTGGGCCAGTCCCACGCTCTGTTTGTCAGCTCCTGTAGCCGCTATATCCTGAATTGTCAAATCCTTGAAATAGTCAACCATTTTCCCCATGGATCCCGACTCATCCTTGCTGAATACCTTGGCTGTCTTCTCATAGCCCTTGTAGATCTGTTCCATGAAGTATGCCTCAAACTGCTTGCAGGCATCCATGAGCTCTTTATCTACCTGAGCCTTATCCTCCTCCGTCTCGATTCGTCTGACTTTGGAGGCCGCCGAGTTTATCTTCTCGGATGCAGCCTGGCTGCTGGCGTACTGTGAAATTCCCGATAAGCTGTTCATTGAATTCATATCAATAGCCATATCTTATACCCTTATTATCTCTTCAGACCGTTTGCTGTCTGCATCATCTCATCAGTTGTGGTAATTGCTGTAGAGTTCATCTCATAAGCTCTCTGCGCTACGATAAGGTTAACCATCTCAGTCGCAACATTTACATTGGAGCCTTCCAGATATCCCTGAACCACCTGGCTTCTTCTGATACCGGCTGTTGTGGCTTCGGGTAGAGCATTACCGCTCGCCATTGTTGCCATAAAGCTTGTATCTCCGACCCTCTCAAGTCCCTCCGGATTTCTGAACTGGAAGAGAGCAATTGTTCCTATATCCTGTCTGTCCTGGTTCGCATCGAGGTAATAAAGATTACCTTCCTGGTCGCAGGTAATATCTGTAGCCTTAACGGTTTCTGCATTAACAACCAGAGGCTGTCCGTCTATTCCGAGAACCGGATTACCTTCAGAGGTTGTAAGCTCCAGCGTATTCTGCTCTGTAAGCGCCCATACAAAGTTACCGTTTCTGGTGTATCTGAGATTAGCGGCATTCAAATCCTGAGCATCTGTCGAATATACGAAGAATCCGTCTCCCTGAATCGCAAATGCCGAACTGGAATCGTTGTCCTGCATATTTCCCTGTGTAAAGAAGGAATTGATGGATGAAACTCTTACACCAAGACCAACGTCCGAATTAACAGGTGAACCTGTGGTCTGTACCGTCTTGGTTTTCAGCTCCTGATAAAGTAAGGATTTGAATTTTGCGCTCTGCGCTTTATAACCCGCGGAATTGACATTCGCGAGATTGTTTGCGATGGTATCAACGTTTGTCTGCTGAGCATTCATTCCGGATGCTGCTGTCCATAAGCTTCTTACCATATAATACCTCCTGGCAATTTAGAAAAATAACCTTCATCTTGTAATATAGCCATATTCTGCCAATTAATTTATCGACATTTTATCAGGCATACTTAACCTTTATTAAGTAATTCTTCCAAGCTGATTCACTGCTATATCAAGAGTGTCATCCTCTGCCTGCATTGCCTTGGCATTGGTATCGTAATTTCTCTGAATGGTGATAATATTGGTCATCTCATTGACCACACTGATATTGGATGACTCCAGATATCCCTGATTAACCGTAGCATTAGCTGCCTCGGCAGTTGTGGATACCACCTGAGCTCCGCCGTCACCGATGATAAAAGCATTATCCTGATATCTCTGTAAAAACTGCGGAGAGTCAAAGCTTGCCACCTGAACCGTAGCAACGACATTCTGATTCTGGATAATTCTGCCGTCCTGTAAAATTGTAGTATCCGCCAGGGGATCAATCTGAATAGGATTATTGTTGACATCCAGGACATTATTACCCTCGCTGGTGACAAGGTAGCCATCCACTGTAAGGGTAAAATTACCGTCTCTGGTATATTTGATAAGCTGTCCGCCTCCATCCGGATCATCGGAGGCAAAGGAAGTAGCAAAAAATGCATTACCGCCGGCGGTCATGTTGTCATTAACCTGATCGGCATCAACATTCGGAAGCCCGTTATTAAGAGCGAGATCAAATTTCTGCTCAGTATGTCTTAAGGCTCCCTGTTCAAAATTGGTATAGGCCCCGGCAAGTTTAACGCCGGGATTCATAAGGCCGAGTCTCCGCGCTGTCCAGGGTGCATCGGAGTAATCCTTGATCTTCAATCCCAGAAGATCACGGAATGAACGGCTTACCGTACGTTCCTCCTTGAAACCGGTGGAGTTCACATTGGCAAGATTATTGGTCTCGATATCCATGCGACTCTGCTCGTTGATCATACCTGTATACGCGGTGTACAGACCTTTTACCATATTTACCTCACTAAGTGATTACTTGTTAGCCTTCGCGATATCCTGCAAGGAACTCAACATAGCGTCCTGTTCCTATTGCAACCGCAGTCATGGGATCCTCTGCTGTCACGGTATTGATACCTGTCTTGGATGCAATCAGGTCATCAAGTCCGCGAAGAAGGCTGCCGCCACCTGTAAGAACAATTCCTCTGTCTGCGATATCTGCAGCAAGTTCCGGAGGAGTCTTCTCCAATACGCTGTGGATAGCTTCCACGATCTGGGCTGTGGTCTCTCTCAAGGCCTCTTCAGTTTCTTCTGAGGACACCTTAACAGTCTTCGGAAGACCTGTTACAAGGTTACGTCCTCTAACATCCATATAATCAGCTTCTGCTCTGGGATATGCTGCACCAATCTTGATCTTGATATCCTCGGCTGTTCTCTCACCGATAAGAAGATTGTGCTTTTTACGCATATATCTGACAATAGCTTCATCAAAATCGTCGCCCGCAATCTTTACAGATGTGCTGACAACAGTTCCGCCAAGGGAAATAACCGCGATATCGGAAGTACCACCACCTATATCAACGATCATGTTGCCGCAAGGCTTTGTAATATCTATTCCTGCGCCGATTGCTGCTGCAATGGGCTCCTCAATGATACGAACATCTCTGGCACCTGCCATAAGAGTTGCATCCTCAACCGCTTTACGCTCAACCTCTGTAACCCCACTGGGTACACATACTGCTATAAGAGGCTTTCTGAAGGTTCTGTGTCCGATTGCCTTGGTGATGAAGTACTTCATCATCTGCTCGGTAACTTTATAATCTGAAATAACACCCTGTCTGAGCGGTCTTACCGCAACGATATTGCCGGGTGTACGTCCAAGCATCAGTCTCGCATCCTCACCGATAGCCTTGATCTTCTCGGTATCTCTGTCATACGCTACAACCGAGGGTTCCTTCAAAACTACACCCTTACCACGGATGTAAACAAGGATACTTGCTGTTCCTAAATCGATTCCTATATCTGTATACTGCATGTAATCTATTACCCCTTTCTGGAAATAAGGCTCAGAGCGCATAGTCGCTCACAATAACTTTAATAATGATATAATTCATCTGCCATTATAAACCAATGGGGCAAGTTTTTAAACATCTAATCGTATTTTTTATTACTATGTAGTATTTACACACATGGAATAACGCAGTAAAACACCTACACCTAATCAGTATTTTTATCGGCAATACTTTATAAAAACTTTATACTTTTATATAAAAAATTTTTATTTTTTCTCGAGCATCTTTTTGATATAGGCACCTGTATAGGACTGCTTACACTTCGCCACCTGCTCAGGTGTACCCGAAACCACAACGGTTCCGCCGCCGGAGCCGCCCTCGGGGCCCATATCTATGATATAATCTCCGGTTTTGATGACATCAAGGTTGTGTTCAATGACGATAACCGTATTGCCCGCTTCCACCAGCTCATGAAGAATTTTCACAAGTTTTTGTACATCCGCAAAATGAAGTCCTGTCGTAGGCTCATCCAGAATGTAGATGGTCTTACCTGTACTTGCTCTGGAAAGTTCTGTTGCAAGCTTTATTCTCTGAGCCTCACCTCCAGAGAGCTCCGTGGAGGGCTGTCCCAGTTTGACATAGCCAAGTCCCACATCATACAAGGTTTTGATTTTTCTTCTTATGGTCTTTATGTTTTCAAAGAAAGGCAGCGCCTCTTCAACTGTCATATCAAGAACATCGTAGATATTCTTTCCTTTATAATGTACCTCCAGCGTCTCTCTGTTATAGCGCTTTCCACCGCAGACCTCGCAGGGAACATATACATCCGGAAGGAAATGCATCTCGATCTTGATGATTCCGTCTCCTCCGCAAGCTTCGCATCGTCCGCCCTTAACATTGAAGGAAAATCTTCCCTTCTTATAGCCTCGTGTCTTGGCGTCGGGAGTACCCGCAAAGAGATCTCTTATCATATCAAACACACCTGTATAGGTGGCAGGATTGGATCTGGGCGTCCTTCCTATGGGTGACTGGTCAATTGCGATGACCTTATCAAGCTGTTCTATACCCTCGATTCCCTTATGTTTACCCGGAATACATCTTGCTCTGTTAAGGTCTCTCTCCAGGTGCTTATACAGAATCTCATTTACAAGCGAGCTCTTGCCCGATCCGGATACACCGGTAACAATAGTCAGAACGCCGAGAGGAAACTTCACATCTATATTCTTAAGATTGTTCTCCTCTGCACCCTTGACCTTGATCCAACCGGTCGGTTTCCTTCTGTGATCCGGAACCTCTATCTTAAGCTTACCCGAGAGGTACTGTCCTGTGATGGACTCCTTAACCTGCATGATCTCTTCGGCTGTTCCGGCAGCAACAATCTCACCGCCATGCGAGCCCGCACCAGGCCCCACATCCACGATGTAATCAGCTGCCCTCATGGTATCCTCGTCATGTTCGACCACAATGAGAGTATTTCCGAGATCCCTGAGATTCTTAAGTGTATTCAAAAGTTTGTCATTATCTCGCTGGTGAAGACCAATACTGGGCTCATCAAGGATATAGCATACTCCACAAAGCCCTGAACCTATCTGCGTCGCAAGTCTTATGCGCTGTGCCTCCCCACCCGACAGAGTTCCGGTTGCTCTTGAGAGCGACAGATAATCGAGTCCCACATCTATAAGGAATCCGACTCTGGCTCTAATCTCTTTCAAAACCTGAGCTCCTATAAGCTCCTGCTGCTTTGTAAGCTTTAAATTCTCAAGATATTCATGGAGCTCTCCGATTGACATTGAGGTAATCTCAAAAATATTTTTATCGTCAATCGTAACAGCCAGCGAATCAGCCTTAAGTCTCTGACCCTTACATGCAGGGCAGGGAGTGATGCGCATATACTGTTCATACTCCGCCTTCTGATTTTCCGAGTAAGTTTCGCGATATCTCTGCTCCACATTTTTAATGAGTCCGTCAAAGGTGATGGGATATCTTCCCTCACCTCTCTGTCCGGTGTACTCGACCAAAACCTCCCTGTCTGCACCGTGAACCAGCATGTCTCTTACTTTCGCAGGCAGTTTCTCATAGGGTGTATCAAGGCTGAACTTGTAGGACTTTGCCAGTGCTCTAAGCATAGCATTGGTAAAGCTTCCCTCCTTACCCGAGGACTGCCATCCCATAACCTGAAAACAACCTTCGCTTATGGAAAGCGACTTATCGGGAATCATGAGATCCTCATCAAATTCCATCCTGTAACCAAGTCCCGTACACTCGGGACAGGCACCGAAGGGATTATTAAAGGAAAAGCTTCTGGGTTCGATCTCGGAAATACTGATGCCACAGTCCGGGCACGCGAAGCTCTGGCTGAAGTTCATAGGCTTTCCGTCTATGACATCAACCGTAAGAAGCCCCTCCGCAAGATTCAGAGCGCTTTCTATAGAGTCCGTAAGCCTGCCTCTAAGCTCCTCGTTATCAGCTCTTATAACCAGTCTGTCGACTATTATCTCAATATTGTGCTTAATATTTTTATCAAGCTTGATCTCTTCCGAAAGGTCGTACTGGCTGTCATCAATTCTCACACGGACAAAGCCCGCTCTCTTCGCTCTGTCCAGAACCTTGGCATGCTCACCCTTCCTGCCTCGAACGACAGGGGCGAGTATCTGGAATCTTGTACCCTCCTCCAGGGACAATATCTGGTCAGCCATCTCATCGACGGTCTGCCTTCTGATCTCTCTGCCGCAGTTAGGGCAGTGCGGTATACCTATACGGGCATAGAGAAGTCTGAAATGATCGTATATCTCAGTCACCGTACCAACTGTGGATCTCGGGTTCCTGTTTGTTGACTTCTGATCTATGGATATAGTGGGCGAGAGACCCTCTATTTTCTCAACGTCAGGCTTATCCATCTGTCCCAGAAACATTCTCGCATAGGAAGACAGAGACTCCATATATCTTCTCTGCCCTTCCGCAAAAATAGTATCAAAGGCCAGGGAGGATTTTCCCGATCCCGACAGTCCCGTAAATACAGTAAGAGTCTCCCTGGGGATGTTGACCTCCAGGTGCTTTAGGTTGTGTTCGTTTGCTCCGCGAACACGTATGTAGTCGTGTATATCTTCTGATAGTATCTTTTTCGCCATTTTATGCCCTCATCCGGCGCTACGCGCCACCTTCCCCCAGGGGGAAGGCTTTATTTTGTCACCTCTAATAGATGCTTCTTCAGATCAATCATCTGGTCACGCAGCATCGCAGCAGTCTCGAAATCAAGATCGACAGCCGCCTTCTTCATGCGCTTCTCAACATCCTTGATAACCTTCTCGAGTTCCTTCTTATCCATGGACTCGGGATCCTTCTCAAACTGTACCTCCTGCTTCGCAACAGCCTTGGTAACACTGATGAGATCTCTGACTGCCTTCCTGATGGTCTGCGGTGTGATGCCGTGCTCTTCATTGTACTCCTGCTGGATTTTCCTTCTGCGCTCTGTGATCTCTATCGCATTCTTCATGGAATCCGTCATATTATCGGCGTACATAATGACACGTCCGTCCGCATTTCTTGCTGCACGTCCGATGGTCTGTATAAGAGATGTTTCTGAGCGAAGGAATCCCTCCTTATCGGCATCTATGATAGCCACAAGCGCTATCTCCGGAATATCAAGACCCTCCCTAAGCAGGTTGATTCCCACAAGAACATCGAATACATCAAGTCTCATATCCCTGATAATCTCAGACCTCTCCAAAGTATCTATATCAGAGTGCATGTATCTCACCCTGATGCCTGTATCTGCCAGGTACTCTGTGAGATCCTCCGCCATCTTCTTGGTAAGGGTCGTTATAAGCACCTTATTGTTTCTGGCAGTCTCCTTATTGATCTCCGTAATCAGGTCATCAATCTGTCCCTCGACAGGTCTCACCGAGATCTCCGGATCAAGAAGTCCCGTAGGTCTGATAATCTGCTCGGCGCGCAGTAGCTCATGCTCCGCCTCGTAAGGGCCGGGCGTAGCCGAACAGAACAGCATCTGATCAATATGTGTTTCAAACTCCTCGAAATTCAGCGGTCTGTTATCAAGAGCCGAAGGCAGTCTGAAGCCATAGTCCACCAGCGTGGTCTTCCTTGATCTGTCCCCATGGTACATAGCGCCTATCTGCGGAATAGTCATATGGGACTCATCGACAATTATCAAAAACTCTCCATCAAAGAAGTCCATAAGCGTAAGCGGCGGTTCACCCGGCTTTGCAAAATTTAGATGCCTCGAATAATTCTCGATGCCTGAACAAAAACCGGTCTCTCTCATCATCTCAACATCAAAATTCGTTCTCTCAGCGATTCTCTGAGCCTCGATCAGCTTATCCTCGCTCTTGAAAAACTTCACCTGCTCATCAAGCTCGGCTTCGATATTCTGACAGGCCAGATTTATCTTCTCCTGAGGAACTACATAGTGCGATGCGGGATAGATCATAACGTGAGTCAGCTCATTTCTCACAGTGCCCGTCACAGGCTCAACCTCACAGATTCTGTCTATCTCATCTCCGAAAAGCTCAATCCTTATAAGATAATCATCCGCCTGGGCAGGGAAAATCTCTATGGTATCGCCTCTTACTCTGAAATTACATCTGTTAAGATCAAGGTCATTCCTTGTATACTGGATTGCCACCAGGTCCTTGAGTATCTGTTCTCTGCTTCTCTCCATCCCGGGACGAAGCGAAATAGACATCCCCTTGAATTCATCGGGACTTCCAAGACCGTAGATACAGGACACGCTGGCAACAACTATGACATCCTTCCTCTCCGAAAGTGATGCCGTAGCCGAAAGCCTGAGCTTATCAATCTCATCATTTATCGAGGAGTCCTTGGCAATGTAGGTATCCGTCTGAGGAACATAGGCCTCGGGCTGGTAATAATCGTAGTAGGATACAAAATATTCGACCGCGTTATTTGGGAAAAACTCCTTGAATTCACCGTAGAGCTGCCCCGCCAGAGTCTTGTTATGACTTATCACAAGAGTCGGCTTATTCAGTGCCTGAATTACATTTGCCATCGCAAAGGTCTTACCGGATCCGGTAACTCCCTGAAGAGTTTCGAACTGATTCCCCGCTTTAAATCCGTTTACCAGAGCCTCTATCGCCTGCGGCTGATCTCCGGTCGGCTTATATTCTGATTTAAGTTCAAAATGATCCATGATATTACCTCAAGTATTCTTCCGAACACATTTTCGATATATCGCTTATTCTATCATATCATTTATAAAAACTCAATCGTATCAAATGTTCTTACAATATCTACAAAAAGCTCGGGTTCATGCGGCTTTTGAGTAAAATACCCCTCACCTTTTCCGGGCTTTTCCCTGCCAAAAAGCTTCACCAAAATACTCTTCTTTTTCTTCCGGGTTTTTATCATCAGAAGATCTGCCGGTATATCACTGACTCTTGAATATCTTTCGCCGGCAACAGGCGCGCAGCACCTTTTAATTACTCGGCACATCTCATCTCTGAAGGCATCAGATGCATTTGACCTGGAAAGCAAAACCTCCATAGTTCTTCCAAGCTGATAGATATCTGTTGCAAAGCACTCCGGTGAAAGGCCTCCGTATTGCTCGGGCGCTGCGTACCCTTTTGTACCCGCACCTGTAATACTGCTGTTTTCCATAGCCCCTTCTCTCTTATAACCCGCGTAAATCGTCGCTGTTCCGAAATCAATAAGGTAAAGCTTGCCCTCCTTAGAGGTCATGATATTCGAAGGTTTTATATCCCTGTGAATGACAGGTGTCCTAAGTTCATGAAGAGCACCCGTAATTTTGCAGATATCTGTGAAAAGTGCCTTTAACTCATCTTCACTGCTTTCTCCAAGGTCCGCATGTTCAAGCGTAAAACCACCCAGATACTCCATAACCATCTCTCTTTCTGAAAATGATAAAGGCTCTGGGGAATACTTATATCCCGCATTTTTAAGATACCTAAGGACCCGCCATTCATTTTCAAGCTGAAGCAGCGCATTTTTCCCTCTGATTGCCCTTTTGACAACGCAGAATTTGCTTTCTCCCTGCAGAACCCCGAGGTAAACCTCAGAATTACCGCCTCTTCCTATACGCTTTTTTGCTACTACTTCACACATACCGCCGCTGCCGTGACAGGTCTCTTCTCTCCTCTGCTCCATAGCTGGCTCCTTAAGTACTCAATATTTTTTTGCATCTCGTTATTGCCAACGCACATCTGCGGGCAAAGTCTCCTATGAATTTCTGTATCTCTCTGCCTTTCAAAAAATGCACTGTTTGCAGCTATCAAAGTGCTTCCTTCGGGAAGCCTCCCCTCGAGATAATAGTATTGTCCATGCATAATTCCATCATCTTCCTCGAAAAGATCGGTCGCACCAAGCCTTCCGATGCGCATAACCCTGTTGCATCCTCTGTTCATAGCATAGTAATTTATTCCCTTCATCACCAGCACCGTAATGTCGGGCGTACTCTTTCCAAACAGAAAGCCACTATGGCCAAACTTCTTAAACAGCCTCTGAAGAAGTGCCGGTACATCCTTATCATAGCCTTTATGTATCAGCTTTTCGGCATTTCTTATAATCCTGTCGCTTAGTTTCTTATTGGCTCCACAGGAGCTGAGCACCATTACCACCAGATCCGACCTGTCTTTTAAATGTATTCCCTTTATCAAAAGTCCGTCATTATTAAGTTTTTCTCCCGGCTCACGAAGCGTGGCCGCATAGTAATCCATTTACCACACACCCTTTCATAGTTAATTTATTAAAGAATGGAAAATATATCCGCGAATCCGGATACGACTTAGAATTTTAAAAACAGAAGAAACTATATCGCAAAAAAATTTTTTTGTAAAGAATTTTTTTGAACAAAATAAAAAGCGCCCCTGCCCAAATTGGCAGAAGCGCAGTAACATAACGCCAATATAAAATTTTTACGCTGCATCATCAAGTGCAGAGCTCTTGATTTCCTTCTTAATGATCTCAATAGCCTTGTTCAGCTGATTGTCCGTACCATCCTTGTTGTACTTTTCATAATCAAGCGCAATCTCCACATCGGGAGTAATTCCGACACCATTAATATCTGTGCCCTTGGGTGTGAAATAATTACTGATCGTAAGCTTAACGGCAGTCCCGTCGGTGAAGGGGAAAATCCTCTGTACCACACCTTTTCCATAGGTGGTCTCGCCAACGATAGTGCCCTTGCCATAGTCCTTAATAGCTCCGGACAAAATCTCCGATGCACTGGCAGAATAACCGTTTACCATCACAACCAAGGGGATGTCGATTTCATTCTTTCCATCGCACTCATAATCTTCTCTGTTGCCATCTCTATCCACCGTATATACAATATCACCCTGAGGCAGAATCTGTCTTGCGATCTGGCATACAGCGGAAAGACTTCCGCCGGGATTGGAACGAAGATCAAGAATAAGCGCCTTCATTCCTTTTGATCTAAGCTCAGTCATACCCTCTGTAAACTGTCCCGGAGTCACGGAGTCGAATTCCGTAATGCCGAGATATCCTATATCGTCTTCAAGCATCGTGGTATTAACCGTCTGGGTCTCAAGCTTATCTCTTTCAACCTCGAATTCCAGATAATCCGGCTCTCCTTCGCGGTAAATGGTAATCTTTACCTTGGTGCCGATCTCGCCGCGTATAAGCTGTACTACTTCATTCAGAGTCAGTCCCTGTACGTTCTCTCCGGCAACCTTATAGATTACATCATTTGCTTTTATGCCGATCTTTTCGGCAGGTGAATCCTTAATTGTTCCTGTTACTCTCGGAAGATTGGTGTCCTTGTCCATGCTGACATAGGCACCTATACCATAATAAATACCCTCTGTATCCGACATCAGGTCCTCGTACTCGGAAGTGGTATAGTACTCGGAATACGGATCCTGCAGTGACGCAACGACCCCCTTGTAAATAGCATCCGCTTCAGCGGCCCGGTCAACCTCGGTCTTGTAATAGTAATTATTTATTGTATCCTCTATGACCTTAACCTTATTGATGGTATCATCGCTCATAGCGGTATTGGTACTATCCTTTTTCGAACCGAAAATCGAAAAGCCCTTCGCCCTTATCACAGACAGTCCTGCAACTATCAGCACAGCAGACAGAAGAAAACCTGCTGCAAGTCCAATAAAAAGCAGACTGATCTTATTTTCCTTTGGTTCCATAGTGGTACTTCCTTTCAGTCTCAGTCAGCTCCCATCAGAGGAGTGGCTGAATAAAAATGTATCATTTCAGATAATTCCACGGGCTTACATAACTTCCGTTAAGTCTTACTCCGAAATGAAGGTGCGGTCCCGTAGATCTGCCGGTCGAACCGACAGAGCCGATTCTCTGGCCCTTAGTCACCTCAGCTCCTGTTGAAACGCTGAGCGAGGATGCATGCATATAAATCGTATACAGTCCGCTTCCATGGGATATCATAACATAGTTTCCCATTGTCGAATTATAAGCAGCCGCCACAACCTTGCCGTCATAAGCCGCAAGTATAGCAGAACCGCTTGCTGCAGCGAGATCGATGCCGTTATGCATCTTCTGGATTCCCAGTGTGGGATGCATTCTCATACCATAGTTATCCGATATTCTTGTATATGAAGGACAGGGAAAAGTGAACATTCCTCCGTCATACTTTCTTGCATTCTGAGCCGCAAGCTCAGCCTTTTCTGCCTCAACAGCCTTCTCAAGAGCTGCGATTGTGGCATTTTCTTCCGCAATCTGTTTCTCATACTCCGCGATGGCAGCCTCTTTATCCTGAATGTTTGCGGAAAGCTTGGTTACTTCCGTATTCTTCTCAGCGATAAGAGTCTGAAGATTGCCTTCCTCTATGACAACCTCTGCCTTGGCTTCATCAAGAGTTTTCTTTTCCTCCTCAAGGGCCTCTTTTGTAAGAGTGGTGAGTTCTGTCTGTGCTATATACTCATCGAGCTTACCCTTGTCATAGGCTGACAGTTCCTCTATATACTCTACCTTATTAAGCATATCTGAAAAGGTCCCCGTCTCCAGTAAAAGCTGGAAGTAAAGTGTATCTCCCCTCTCATACATGAAACGGATTCGCTTTTTCATAGCTTCATACTGCTCGTTCTGGATTCTGATATCCTCCTCGAGCTCAGCCGTTGTCTCTTCTATATCTTTTTCTTTCTGTTCAATCTTATCACCGAGATCCTGTATCTTCTTCTGAATGTCATCAAGGCTTGCATCCAGCTTGGTGATATAGGAATTCAGATCCGACTTCTCTTTTTCAAGAGATTTCTTAACAGACTGCAAATCGGTGAGAGAGCTCTTCATGGAATCCCTCTCCTTCTTCGCGTCTTTGATCTGTCCCTCTTTTTCCTTTATACTCTCCGCAGTTACAGCGGCGCGCACAGGTGTCCCCGCAAAAGAAACTGTGCCTGCAAGCAGGCACAGAACCAGAACTGACCCTGTTATTCTTTTCCCAAATGTCGTACTAATCAAAATCCGGCAGCCTCCCCATAAACTCCGTTGCTCTTATACATGAAGGTGTTTGCGTACAGTTGTAACACTTCCAAGAAAACCGATCCCCACTCCTATAAGAATTGAAATAGGTGTAAGAGCTTCAAAAATCTTTCCTACCGGAAGAATATCCAGTATTGAATTAAGCATTGAAAATCTGATTGCCAGGAATTCTTTTGCCTTATTGTAGATAAAATAAATTATCACAAGCGGGAAAAGTGAACCTATAAGTCCGATAATAATACCCTCTATGACAAAGGGCGCACGTACGAAAAAGTCCGTGGCACCGATGTACTTCATGATATTTATCTCTTCTTTTCTGACCGAAATTCCTATCGTAACCGTGTTGCTGATAAGGAAAATTGAAACCAGTAAAAGGATTCCGATTATTCCGAGTGATACATATGCTATCAGGCTATTGATTCCGCTCAGCGTGGAAGCCGTAACCTCAGATCTGTTGACCATCCTTACGCATTCTATCGATTCGAGATAGGTTACCAGCGCAGGCTGCATGGACACATCATTTAAGTAAATCTGAAGGTTCGCAGAATCCTCCAGCGGGTTCTCCGTAAAGCCGTCCGCATACTCTCCAAGGTAATCGGTTTTAAATCCCTCCCAGGCATCCAGAGCAGAAATATACTCAACTCTGCTGACCTCAGGTCTCTTTTCAATCAGAGATTTGGTCGCAAGGATTATATCCTCCGTCGTTCCCTCATTGAAAAATACCGTAACGGAAACTCCCTCCTCAGCTGTCTGAACCACATGCTGAAAATTGGTTACTATCGAATAAAATATACCAAAAAGGAACAGGCAGGCACTGATTGTTGCAATTGATGCAAGCGTATACCATCTGTTACGACCAAGGTTCCTAAAGCCCTGTCCTATTGTATAGAAAAAACTACTCATCCTCATCGTGATACTCACCCTCTTCTTCGTCGTGAATCACGACGCCTTTTTTCATAGTAATAACGCGCTTATGCATCGCGTTAACAATCTCCCTGTTGTGTGTAACAACAATTACCGTAGTCCCGTTAAGGTTGATCTGCTCCATGAGTTTCATGATCTCCCAGGTATTACCGGGATCGAGGTTACCCGTAGGCTCATCCGCAAGAAGTATCTCCGGCTTATTTACAATAGCTCTTGCAAGGGCAACTCTCTGCTGCTCTCCGCCTGCAAGCTGAGTTACCTTACTCTTGTATTTTCCTGCAAGTCCCACCATTGCGAGAACCGAAGGAACATTTCTCTTGATATCTCTGTTGGACTTCTGGATTATTCTCTGGGCAAAAGCGACATTTTCATAGACATTTCTGTCCTTCAGAAGTCGGAAATCCTGGAATACTATTCCAAGCTTTCTTCTGAACTTCGGGATGTTTCTGTGTCTCATTCTGCCAAGGTCCTGTCCCATAACGGTGATAGTTCCGTCAGAAGGAACAAGCTCCCTCAGAAGCAGCTTTATCAGGGTGGATTTACCCGATCCGCTGTCTCCTACTATAAAAACAAATTCACCCTTCTTTATGTGAAGGGTGACTCCATTTAAAGCTGGTGCTCCCGTAGAATAAGATTTTGTCACGTTATCGAGCGTGATGATCTCATCCTCCGAAACCGGTCCGGCGGCACGTTTTCTTCTGTAAACTTTTTCCATACTTATTACTCCTACTACTTAACTGTATCGCGATCCTACGGATTCTTAGTATCGCTCCATGTATTTCATGTATCGTACAACCATCAGTGCAATCTTGAATGTGATGGCGTCATCGAAAACACGAAGATCAAGACCTGTGCTCTTTTGGAGCTTATCAAGTCTGTAAACCAGAGTGTTTCTGTGAATAAACAGCTGTCTGGAAGTCTCTGAAACATTAAGGTTATTTTCAAAGAACTTATCAATCGTCGCAAGTGTCTCCTGATCGAATCCATCGGGATTTTTACCGCCGAATATCTCACGGATAAACATCTTGCAAAGCGGGATGGGCAGCTGATATATAAGTCGTCCGATGCCAAGCTCCCCATAGCTTATAACCTTGCGCTCATCAAAGAAAATTCTTCCTACGTCAAGCGCCATCTTGGCCTCTTTATATGAACGGCTGACTTCCTTAATCTCTCCTACAACAGTACCGATGGCAATATGAACATTGGTTATGCCAAGGGACTCAAGATGCTCCTGGAGCTCTCCCGCAGACTTTGAAATCTCTTCGGGTTTGCTGTATTCGGACACATCCTTAACGACAATAACATTGTCCTCATCCACTTCTGTCACAAAATCCCCGCCGTTACCGGTGCCATGAGTTCTTATAAGCTCAAGCACATTGTTCTCACGAACCTTATCCGCGGAAACAATCATGGTTACACGCTTGGAATCGGACGGAATGTGAAGTTTCTTAGCTCTACTATATATATCCACCAGAAGAAGGTTGTCAAGGAGCAGGTTCTTGATGAAATTGTCCTTATCAAACCTCTCTTTGTAAGCAACAAGCAGTCCCTGGATCTGATATGCGATCATCTTGCCAATAGTATAGGTGCTCTCACCGCTTCCCGCAGCGATCAGTATATACTCGAGCTGCTGCTCATCATATACTTTGAAAAACTGATAGCCCTGCACTTCCTGAGAATCAGCAGGTGATCTGACAAAATCACGAACAGAATCACCCATGTTTGTAAAGTCGGGTCTTGTTGCGGCAACCTCGTTTCCATCTACGTCAAGTACGCATAAATCCACATGTGCTATGCCTTTTAAGCCGTCTATGGTATTTTGAAGGATCTGATTTGAAATCATAATTAATCTCCCAAAATTAATTTTTCATTGTTCTTATTTTATTCTACTCGATAAATGCATAAAAATCCACAAATTTTATCTGTTTTTTTGTTGATTTTCCATAATAGTTTTTGAGGGTGTTTTTTCCGATATAAGAAATGGATAAGGATACATGTGCAGTGGTGTGATTTTACACCAAAGCAGTACCCAAAAATGCCTAAGGAGGTGCCTATGGACATACCTGAATTATCAATGGCATTATCGGCAAGCAAGCTTCAATCTGACTGGGGAACAGCTATGCTCTCCAAGAATCTTGACGCTCTGCAGGATGTCGGCAACACCATTGAAGAAATGATCGATGTGTCCGCCCTCGAAAGGTCAGTCAACCCGAACCTGGGTGGCACAATCGACATCCGGCTGTAAATTCAGCCACGAACGGACACCCCACACATATCATATTATTGTTTCAGCCTCGTTACGCAGAGCGTATAATCGGCTGAAAAATAACACGATATGTGTGGGGTGTCCTGTTTCTTACCTTTATTATCCCCTCATCCTTATCTCATCTGTGCCAATCTCGATTCTGCCTTCCTTGAGGAGGTGGCCGATGGCGCGTTTGAATTCGTTCTTGCTCATGGACATTTCGTCGCGGATGAGTTGGGGGTCGGCTTTGTCGGTGAAAGGAAGGCGGCCGCCGTTTTCCTGCATGGCTTCGAGGATAGCCTCCGCATCAGAGCCGATCTGAAGATATGCTTTCTCGCGAACACTGAGAGTGAGCTTTCCGTCGTCGCGAACCTCTACCACTCTGGCGGTTATCTCATCGCCGATCTTGATATCTCCGTACAGCTCCTTCTTGGGAATGAGAGCTGAGAAAATATCGTCAACAGCCACGAAAACTCCGAAGTTTGAACTGGTCTCATAGACTGTTCCGCGAACTCTGTCATCCTTGTGATAAGGGCTGTCGGTTCTAAGGAACTCATATACATTCATAGTAACCGCAAGTCTTCCGGATTTATCCACATAAAGGGCACAGAGAACACTCTCGCCCTTCTTCACTTTTCTGGTCTGCTCTCTGAAGGGAAGAAGCACGTCCTTCTCAAGCCCCCAATCCATAAATGCTCCGATTTTTCCTACATCGGTGACAGTGAGCATATTGACGTCGCCCAGCATGAGCTTGGGAGTCTTGGTCGTGGCGATAAGTCTGTCATCCGAATCCTTGTAAAGGAAAACGGTAAGCTTATCTCCTATCTCGGAGCCCTCGGGCACCTGCTTTTTTGGCAAAAGCACTTTGTCCTCGTCGCCCTGCTTCTCTGCAAGGTAAACTCCGAAATCCACCTGTTTAATAATTATCAGTTCCTGTTTTTCTCCGATTCTTAACATTTCTATAATCCTTTTATTTCTATTATTGCATATGGTTTGCCGGCATCATCGTTTATATACGTGAGATAGCTGTCTTCCCCCACATAAACCACCGGTTGTACCTCATCTCCCAGATGCGCCTGCTGCCTGTACTCCGCTCTTATCTGGATCTTTTCCCTACTCTTGGCGAGTTTACGAAGCTTATCAAGATCATTTTTCTCCGCCACATAATCGAAAGCCTGAAGCGCAATACGTATGTACTGCCCGTTGTTCACATGAAGGTTTGAATCAAGATGATGCATCCCGATTATCTTAGAAGGCGCCTTGAATATCTCTGCACCCTCCACCGGGCGGATCTTTCTTGAAGCGTAGTCCATGGGGAGCTTCTCATCAAGAGGATAGGTAGCAATTATATCATCGTCTATCCTAACCGGTGTCCCTTTTTCCATATTGATCAGTGTCCACACGGAATTCGCAACCGCAAGCCTCTCGCCATCCTCGGTATCCATATAAAAATTTCTGAGTCCGAAAAATCCGTTAAGCTCATAGGGTACGGTACCCGTCACAACCCTTTCGCCAAGCCCCGGCAATCTGTTCACCACCACCTGCCAGCTGTTTAAAACCCAGGCCGTTCCCTTTTTTGCCATCTCCTCTATGGTCGCAGGGCCTTCCTGTGTCTGAAAAGTCGAGCAGTCCTGGAAATAATCTATAAGCGATTCAAATGTAAGATAATTTTCTATATCCGTTTCCGAATACCGTATTCTTGAATTAAATGAGTACATTTTTTTAAATCCTCTTCTTAATTATCATAGCACAAATCGCTGCCGTTAGCGGCATAAGCATCACGACGCAGTATTCGTACCTAAAGTCCACCACCGGAGCTGCTATAAGGAGCGTAAGCACAAGCGCTGCCTGCAGTATCACAAATACCGAAAGCTTTCCGCCCATAGTCTTTTTCTTCCAGAGCATCATAAAAAGAACAAAAACCACAAGCCATGTGTAAGCTCCGGCGCACCACAGCATCCCGTAAAGCGGCACAAAGCTTCCGAGCTTGATAAGAATTTCCTTTCCCTTTACAACCGCTTTTCCTCCTATAAGAGGCGTAGGCACAAGCCCATAGGAATTGCCCATTATGCCGTCGATATTCCCCACATCATAGGAAACATCAGGATACACGTATCCGCCCTCAAGGTCAAACCAGGCTCTTATATAATGCACGGGATGCGCCAGTCCAAGCCGCATCCACAGCCCAAGATAGGCACCTTTGTTATTCTCGATAACCTCGGGATGCCCTGCCCTTACAAGTTCCTTGATATTATCCGCAAAATCCGGAGCGTAAAGCTCATGGATATAGGTAGTGTCTATGACCGCCTCCACCAGTTCCCTGTCACCGGAAGATAATTCCTCATCCTCCACCAGAACTCTCGCCACCTGCTGAAGAGGCAGTGATAGCGATTCCGTAAAATCTGGCTGCACGATGCCCACAGCATTCATAACAGGTCCCTTTATCAAAAGGGCAATCACCACTGCGGCTATTACAGAGATAAGCGCCTGCCTCATATTTTTCCTGAAACCATAGATGAAAAACGGCGCACATACCAAAAATGCATACCAACCGTTCGATCTGAAAACAGACATCAAAACCGAAAGAACTGCAAAACCGGCGAAATCCATGGCTCCCGGATTTTCCTTAAAGCTCATCTCACAGAGCCTGCATCCAAGCAGCATAACTATCCCCGCAAATGGAATGTCCTTCCAGATGGTAACTGAAAACACCGCATTAAACGGTACCAGGGCAAAGAATGCAAGAGATAAAAAAGCAGGGACAGCTTTTCCCGTAATCCTTTTTACCTGCACCACAACTCTCGAACAGCAACAAGCAAAAAAGATCATCTGCGCCACTGTATAGAAGCTTATCGCTTTATTTACATCACCCGTGACCGACATGCCAAGCTTATAAAACAGTGCTATCAGCATCGTATGCGCAATCGGATGATGATTGGAAAGTGGATTCACTCCGATAACCTGCTCATATTGCACAATGGAATCTGCGGTCATGATCCCGGGGTATTCATATAGAAAGTATGGGAGCCAGCACAGAAAGCAAATCGCTGCGGCCAAAAAGAAAACTGCTGTGTCACTAAGAGTATTTACCCCGGCACCTGCCTTTTCAACAATCTCATCATCACCCTTTGCAGAGCCCTCTTTCGGAATAGGAAACGGATTCCCAACCTTCAAAACCAGCTGAAACACCCTGAAATACGAAAGGAAAATTCCCACCAGCATAATGGCAATTCCAAGAAGCCTGAACAGGGCACTGTCAAAACGAGCCACCGCTCTTTTCCCGTACAAAAGTATCACTGCGGCCGTCAATATCGCGGACATCGCATATATAGGCAAAAAGAGCTTCCGCTTTCTGTTTTTCCTCGCCTTCTCCCCCATCGCACAAAACAGCGCAAAAAAGACAAGTGTCAGCGGATTTCTGACTGTGATCCCCAGCATGAGCTGAAGTCCCCATGTACACAAAAATGCCACAAGAGCATTATTCAATTCTTTTTTCTCCAAAACTTCCATATCTGTTATAATCCTTGTAGAAATAGCGGGCCGAAAGGAACTACATTATCGCATGAACAGTCAAAACTTACCATCAGACAACACAATAAAAGTCCATGAGCTTATTTACTACATATATTTCCTTTTGCTTTTTGGCGCAAGAGCCATCGGACTCTACGACGGACAGCCCGTTTACAACGCCTGCCTTGTACTTGGCATGCTCGCTTTTATCATTAAAATCGCGGCCACAAGGCACACACTTTACGAATACATCGCAGGAGTTGCCTTTCTGGGAACCGGCGCACTGACCTACCTCTGCTCCGGGGAAAAAGGTCTCCTTATCTACTTTACCATGATGCTCGGCATGAAGGGTATACGTGAAAAAAAGGTTGCAAAGCTGGGGCTCATCATCCTTTCCGTCTCCTACTTTGTCCTCTACCTGCTCTCCGTCACCGGCATCATCACCGAGTTAAATCACATAAACAAGCGCAGCGGCTACGGATTTCTCCTCCGTCATTCTCTGGGATACCCTTATCCCAATACTGCGCATACAACGCTTTTAATACTGATTATCTTATTTTTCTATCTCTATGAAGCCAAAAATCTCAGAAGCCTCCTTAAGGCTTCTGTTATTGCTATGCTCCTTAACCTGTATGTGTATCTTTATACCGTAAGCCTCACCGGACTCATATCCATCAGCTTATATCTTATTATAAACATATATTTACAGCTTAGAAAAAATCGCACCAAAGCAGAAAATGCACTTATTTTACTTCTCTTTCCCGCGATAGTTATCTTCTCGATAGCAGGACCTCTCCTTGCAACCGGAAGCGCTTTCGAATTCATGAACAAACTCCTTCACAAGCGCTATGAATTCGCTCTGTATTTTCTGACCACTGAAAAGATAACACCCTTCGGTTCATATTTTAAAGCACCGCCCACCAACTGGTATATGCTCGACAACTCCTTCCTGTATCTGTTTTTGCAGCTTGGAGTGGTACCTTTCGCTCTGGTCTGCGCTCTCTATATTATGTGGATCGGAAATCTCGTAAAGGAAAACAAAACCCGGGAGCTGGCAGTCATCATCACCTTCTGCTTTATCGGAATGAGTGATCCCTTCCTGTTTAACCTAAGCTTCAAGAATCTGACCTTCATATTCCTTGGCGCTTACCTTTATGATTCTCTGAAAAAAATGGAGAACACGCTTCCCGCCGCACTGAGCAAGGAAATAATTATCCTTCCGTTTGGCGAAAAAGAAATATCTGCTTTCAAAAGCAGATTTGCTTTTCCCGGAAAAATCCTGTCAAAAAGCTTTTATGAAATCAGCATACACCTCGTAAGGTATGCGCTCATTTTCGCAGTAATCGGGCTTATCGGGTGCGCTTTTTATACAAAAACTCACACTGAGCCCAAGGTTCTGTATGTTGAAACCGAAATCGCAGATCCTTATTTCAATCACAAGAACATCGAAATGACTCAGGCCGACGTCGATGCCGCTCTTGCAGCCGGTGACCTCGTCGTAGGATATGACAGTGAAGATCCCACTATGTATGTGTTCAAGAAAAGTGCTCCGCATATGGAATATATACGAAGCACTCTGACCTTCGGTATCTGGGCCGGTCTTATTGCGGCTCTGATAATATCAATTATCGGATCCGCCCGCAAACGATGAGATTTCTCTTACATACTCATCGTAGTCTCTAATGTATTCACTTGCGTCATAGTGCTCGCTTGCAAGGACAAGCAGCACGGAATCGGCGCTAAAATCGTACATCTCCTTCCAAACCATGTTCGGAAGATATATTCCGGTATTCGGTCTGTTCAGGCAGAAAATCGTCTCATTTCCCGCTCCGTCCATAACCTTGACCTTACTGGTTCCCGCCACATTTATAAGCACAAACTCAGTCCTCTTATTCGCGTGCTGACCGCGAACAACGGTTGCGTCACTTCCATACATATAGAAGGCTCTCTTTATATCGAAAGGGATATCCTTCCCACCTTCCACGATGACAAGCTGACCTCTCTCATCACCCATGTCCTTGAATTCTATCATCTTTACGCGGTCCATATGATTAAGCATAACTAAACTCCCACACGTCAATAATTGAACGAAACTTAATACTTTTTTAATTGAAAGACTCTTTATATAAGACTAAAATTATAAAAGAGGCTACGTTACATTATAAATTAAGATTGGGGGTTTGTGCAATTTAAGCACAAAGGACAGACATGAATTTCTTCAAAAAATGCATGAACCAGAAATGGTTTCCTTACACAGTGGCATCCTGTTCCGCAGTACTTGTTTATCTGGGCGTGTCACACATTAACCTGCTGTTTAAAGGAATCGCTGTACTCGGGAAATATTTTTCACCGGTAATAACGGGACTGATCCTTGCATATGTTCTGCATCCGCTTGTTGCCTTTTTTGAAAGGACTATCCTTTCAGGAATAAAACAAAACGGAATAAGAAGGTCTCTGGCAATACTTCTCTCTGTCATGGTTGTACTGTTGTTTATCGCGATACTGATGATTGCCCTGATTCCTCAGCTTGTAGACAGTATTACGACTTTTGTGTCAAACCTGGACAGCTATGCACGTTCGCTGGAAAACCTGCTCAATAACTTAAATGTCCAGGCAGGTAACTTCCACATCAACCTTTCCGGAATCATAGGCAAGATCAATACCTTCCTGTCGCAGTTTGCACAGAAGCTCCCTCAGGCCATGTCCCAGATAATAAATGTATCTGCCGGCATAGGTAAGGGGTTCTTTAATTTTATCCTTGGCTCTATCCTCGCCCTATACTTTCTTGCAGGCATGGAAAAACTGCAGGCCGGAAGTGTCAGGCTTATGAAGGCATTTATTCCTGACAGCTTTTATCAGAGAATGAGCACATTCTGGAGCACCTGCAACGATATCCTGAAGCGCTACATCGCAGGAGATCTTCTGGATGGACTCATCGTCGGAATAGTAAACTGGTTCTTCATGACAGTGACCGGCATGTCCTACTCAGTGCTGATCTCACTGTTTGTCGGAGTAACCAATCTCGCACCTACCTTCGGACCCATAGTCGGTGCCATTATAGGTGCTTTCATCTTGGTTTTGGTAAATCCTATACATGCACTTATCTTCCTCATCTTCACGATAGTGCTGCAGACAGTTGACGGATATATTATCAAACCCAAACTTTTCGGAAATACACTTGGCGTCTCAGCCGTTTGGATACTTGTTACTTTGGTAGTCGGCGGGCGCATGTTCGGCGTTGCCGGAATCATGCTTGCCATTCCGTTTGCCGCTATCTTTAACTTTACATATCAGAATTGGATTCAGAAAAGAGAGGCTGCTCTTGCCGATAAAGCAGAACCCCCTGAAGAGGAATAATTATGAAGGTAGAGGAGTACACTTATCAGGAACTTAAGCACATGCTCGATTACATGAAGCGGATGTACGATACCGTCCGCCTCGTTGACCCTGTCGAATGCCGTGTGATCAGTGTGGACACCTCAGGAGAACTCCACTACGAAAAGGAGTGTTATTCCGCATGGAATGCCGCTTCCCGCTGTTCCAACTGCACCAGCTACAGAGCGGTTATGAGCAATCAGCGCCAGACCAAGGAAGAGGTGTATGACGGTCACAGGTTCTTAGTACAGTCTATTCCGATAAAACTGGTACTCCCGGACAGAAATAATTTTTCCTGCGTAATGGAACTGATCACTGTCGATGACAAGGAAGGTGAGACATTACCGCCTACTCATCAGATATTAACCGGTGAGGATGAAAAACAGGTCTCCCAGGGCATGACTGAGACCGATTATCTCGTTACTCACGACCTTCTCACAAGACTCAATAACCTTGACGGAATCTGCCGCGAGGTCAGAAGAATTCTTGTGGAGGATCCGGATACCAGAAGAGTTCTTATCACGGGAGATATCCGTCACTTCCGCACCCTCAATGAACGCTACGGTGTTCAGAGAGGCAATGAAGTCCTGATCGCCATCGCGGATATGCTACGAAGAAACTGCGGCGAGGATACTGTTTACGGCAGGACCCACGCAGATCACTTTGTTCTATGCATGCCCGAAGAGCGTTTCGATGAGGGCGTTTTTATGAACGCTGTGGAAGAAATAGGACAGATGATAGACACAGAGAATTATCACCTGTTTTTCCATCTCGGAGTTTTCAGGATTGATGATCCCGACATCCCGGTAACCGTTATGATAGAGCGTGCAGACCTTGCTCTTAAGTCTCTTCACGGCCGAAGAGAAAACGTTCTGACCTTCTATACCAATAAGCTCCTTAAACAGGCTGAAAATGAAATAGAATTCCTGAACGCCTTTCCCAAAAATCTTGAGGACGGTCAGTTCCATATTTTCCTTCAGCCGATTTTCGATCAGCAGCAGCGTGTGACAGGAGCCGAGGCTCTGACCAGATGGATAAAGCCCGATGGCTCAATTACTCCTTCGGATAAATATATTCATATTCTTGAGAAGAATGATAATATAGCAAAACTCGACTGCGAGAACTGGGAGCGCGTTATGAAGCAGCTTCGCTCCTGGCAGGCCACGGTGAGAGACCACCTTGTTATCTCGGTGAATGTATCTCCGAAAGATCTCTTCTACATGGATGCGCTCAAAAAGGTCAAGGAACTGGTACATGCTTACAGCGTTGATCCTAACAAGCTTATCCTTGAGTTTTCAGAGAGAGATCTTATGAATGACACAGAGCTTCGACTTGAGATTCTGGACAAGTTCAGGGCAGAAGGCTTTAAGGTAGCGATAGACAATTTCGGCGCAGGTGATTTCTCCATAAATATGTTAAAAGAGCTCCAAGCCGACTATGTAAAACTGGACAAGTCCTTCATCGACGATGCCTTAGCGGATCCCCGGAGCAAGATCGTACTTGAAGCCTGTGTAAAGCTTATCCATCAGCTTGGCATGAAAGTTGTGGCAGAGGGTGTTGAAACCCAGATGCAGTTCGATTACCTGAAATCCATCGACTGCGATCGCTTCCAGGGTTACTACTTTACGCCCGCCATTCCAATCCAGGAATTCGAAGAAAAATATTGATGAAAAAATACGCCTCGTGCACTGCACGGGGCGTTAGTTTTATCTCAAAGAAATACGCGCTACATCATAAATGATCAGGGGTAGGTGCTGGTACATCATGAAGAGGATGTGCACCGTAATGGGTACGTATATGTTTCTGGTCCAGAAGAATGCTACTGCGTAGGGAAGGGCAAGCACCATGGCTTCCACAACACCAAGGGGCAGATAAGCATAACTGAAACCGCAAAGTATAAGTCCCAGTGAAAAGCTCACAAGAGCTGATGTACAGGAATCAAAATTCATTATTGCTTTTCTGAAGAACAGTTCCTCTGAAATAGGACAGAGAAAAAGAATTGTTATGGCATACAGGAATTCTCCGATATAGCTGTTTTCCCAGGTAATATCATAGGTTCCGTCCAGCGCTCCGATGAAACTGGGCTGGATGAGACGGAACTTTATCATGTAGCAAGCCTGCGCTGCTAAGACAGTAAGTGCAACGGGTATCCAGAATTTCTTGATACTCTTAAAATTTTGCGTATACTCTCTGATCGAAAAATCTCTGGCGAAATAAACAGCCAGTACCAGATAGAACACAAAAAATATGTAAAGCGTCTTAAACGGCTTTATTATACAAAATATGATAAAAAGCACTTCCCATATAATCGGAAAGGCCAGATTCTTAATCTGAGATTTCACAACCCACCTCTAAGTGTATAATATCTGATTGATTATACCACATTACTCCGAAGTCTGCTCAAATACGGTAAAAAAAATCCTCAGAGGAACTCTCTGAGGAAAAACTGGGCTAGTAGGATTCGAACCTACGAAATGACGGAGTCAGAGTCCGTTGCCTTACCGCTTGGCGATAGCCCACCGACAAGATTGTATTATACGTATGTTTATCCATTAATGCAAGCACTTTTTTTAAATTTTTATAATTTTATTTTCCGGTTTCCTAAAACACTATTCTATAAGCCAATTTCCGCATTATTTTCAAAAAAGGTGTTTGAAATTTAATTATACATGTATTATTATAATCCAGACGAGGACGTCAATTTTGACGCCCTCGTTTTTTGTTTTTTCAGGAAAGGGTGATTCTTATGTTACGCGAAGCAAAATATGTAAATGCAATTTATAAAAGCGGAAGCTTTTCAAAGGCTGCTGCGGCTCTGTTTATTTCCCAACCCTCTCTCAGCGCCACTATAAGGAGGCTGGAAAATGAACTTGGGACCACATTGTTTAACAGGTCCACAAATCCTATCTCTCTAACCGATGCGGGAAGGCAGTATCTTTTATATGCCGAGAAATTCATGGCTCTGGAAAATGAGGCGCAGAATTATTTTGAAAGCCTGAAAAATTCCGACCAGGGACATCTCAATTTCGGAGCCACCAGCTTTTATTGCTGCTATTCACTTCCGATACATCTCAATCCATTCCGCAGCAAGTATCCCAACATAAGTATCAACCTGAATGAAAATACCAGCAGTGAAGAGATGATCAAAACACTCCGCCTGGGCCAGATTGATTTTGCTTTGAGCAGTAATCCTGTAGGCTTTGAAGAATTCAAAAAACTCTTCTTTCTTAAGGAACAGCTTATTCTCGCTGTACCGGGTGCCTGGGAGGTAAATGACAGCCTTATAGACTATCAGCTTTCCTTCAAGGATGTCCTTAACGGAAGACAGCGAAGCCAGACCTGTCCCAAGGTATCTCTTGAGCGCTTTAAGAATCTTCCCTTTTTATCACTAAGGGAGGGCAACGATCTTTACACAAGAAGTAAAGAACTCTTCGACCATGTAGGCAGCGTTCCCACAGTATATATGTATCTGGATCAGATTCCCACCACCTATCACCTTGTCACCTATGGTTACGGCTTTACAATTATCCGCGACACCACACTGCACATAGTTCCGTCTCCTCCAAAGCAAAATAAAAACCAGGTCGTCTTCTATAAAATCGATGATGATCTGGCACTCAGAAATATATATTTTTATTATCAGAATTCCTTAACCATAACACCTGCACAGGATGCTTTCATTCGATACACAAGATATAACTGCGGAACCGAAGAGGCATTTTCATAGAGGAGCAGCGCCCACCGAAGTGAGCGCTGCTATATTTTTTATTCTGCCTTTTTTCTTGTATATCTCGGAATGATATATCCGCTTGTGCTATAGGTATACTCATACTCTGTATTTACAAGTGTTACCGATGAGGGCTGATAGAGTGGACATATGATAGCCTGCTCTTCCATAATCTCTTCCATTCTCATCTGAGCTGCAAGTCTCTCTGCTTCCTTATCACTTGTTGCAAGTTCGCCGATTACCTTGTTATACAGCTCCATGTACTCATCATCATGGAATCTCTCATAGTTAAGTCCCGAACCATCGATCCACATATCAAGGAAGGTTGCCGCATCCTGATAGTCACCGTACCATCTTGTGATACCAAAGTCGTAATCACCGTTGCCCATATCCTGGAGTCTCTGGTTATAAGAAGTACTTCTCAAAGTGATAACCAATCCGGGAAGCTTCTCCTGAAGTTCAGCCTGGATATCGGCTGCAATAGCTGCAAGGTTACTGTCATCGTTATATAGGAATTCAAGTTCAATGGTATCCGTTCCAAGTTCACTCTTTGCTGCTTCAAAGTACTCAGTTGCCTTATCCGGATCGTATTCGTTAAAAGTAGGATTACCTGCATAATCACGGTAATAGGTTCCGTCAGAGGTAGCTGCAAAGCTTGCGGGAATAATGTAATCTGCTGCAACAGACTGATCACAGAGGATGTTATTTACAATGGGCTCCTTGTTGATCGCAGTACTGATTGCAAGTCTGAGATTCTGATTTGAAAGGTACTCATTTTCTGTGTTAAATGCTATGAAGAACAGTCCTCCGAGGAGCTGTACCTGCATTGACTCATCGCCTTCATACTTTGCAATGTAGTCGCCGGTAAGGGTTACGCTGTCAAGTTCTCCGCTCTCCCATGCCAGTACTTTCTGCTGTGCATCAGTTAAAAGTGAATAATGAATTGTTGATACTTCAATTTCATCTGCTGCGTAATAATCAGGGTTTCTTGAAAGTGTATAGGTTGTTCCGCCAACTTCCCACTCACTCATTACGAATGGTCCGCAGTATATGGAATGCTCTTTATCAAGCATGAACTGGTCTCCGGCTTCTTCAGCAAACTTCTGATCTATCGGCATGAAATATGAGCCTGCTGCCAAAATGGAATCGAAGTAAGATTTAGCTGCTGTAAGCTTAACCACAAAGGTGCTGTCATCAGGAGCACTGATACCGAGATCTTCGGGAGTATATCCATCTGCCCCGCTTATTACTTCCTGGGCATTCTCAATACCTGCGGTAACAAGCATATATGAATAAACACAGCCCATATCAGGATCTGCAAGACGTCTCCAGCTGTAAAGGAAGTCATTTGCCGTTACCTTATCTCCGTTTGACCAATATGCGTCGTCGCGGATATGGAAGGTATAGATCAGACCATCTTCGCTTATGTCCACCTTATCAGCAAGTCCGTAAGAAATCTTGCCGTCCTTATCATATTTGTAAAGACCCTCATTTGTGTTGGTTATCATTCCCATCGATGTTGCCGAATAGTTCAGATTGGGGTCCAGTGAATTCAATTCTTCTGTAAGTGCATACTTAAGGTTAATTCCCTCTGCTGCAGATGCGGTTGTTCCGCCGACACCGCTTGCGGATTTTGCACCCGAGCCTCCGCAGCCGGTAACACTGATTGCCAGTGACATTGTCATCGTAACTGCCGTAGTCAAACCAATTACTCTCTTCAATAGATCTTTTTTCATAAGCCTCTCCTCTCTCCGCTGTTAAACTGCCATCCAGCGGGCAACCTCCTCGTCAGTTCCAAGAACCATGTGATTTTCAGATAGATAATATGCTGTCCCTTTGCTGTAATCCACCTTCTCCTTAGCTTTGTCGTAGGTGACAAGCTTCTTGGTGGGCTCTGTCAGCGGATTTGGTTCCGGAATCGCCGACAACAGGGATTTTGTATATGGATGTACAGGATGCTCAAATATCTCCTCCTTTGTACCCATTTCAACGAAGTGTCCCAGATGGATAACCCCGATGTAATCCGAAATATATTTCACCATCGCAAGATCGTGTGCTATGAAAAGATAGGTAAGTCCCCTCTCTTTCTGGAGATCCTTCATGATATTTACAACCTGCGCCTGAATAGATACATCCAGAGCACTTATGCACTCATCCGCGATAATAAGTTCCGGCTCCATGATCATCGCTCTTGCAATGCCGATTCTCTGTCTCTGACCACCTGAGAACATGTGGGGATATCTTCCTGCCTGCTCGTGGTTTAGTCCTACTCTCTCGAGCATTGCGTATACCTTTTCTTCTCTCTCCTTCTTTGACTTGCAAAGATGATTGGAATCAAGTCCCTCGGCAACGATATCAATTACCTTCTTCCTGGGATTAAGACTTGCCATGGGATCCTGAAAAATCATCTGCATCTTGCTTGTGAGATACTTTTTCTTTTCGGCTGTCATCTTTCCGGACACTTCCTTGCCGCCCAGAATGACCTTTCCTTCCGTGGGATCATAGAGCCTTATAATGGCACGTCCTATAGTTGATTTTCCGCTTCCGGATTCTCCCACCAGCCCGAAGGTCGAGCCCTTCTTAATCTTAAAAGAGACATCATCCACGGCCTTGACTGTAGTCTTACCGCTTTTAAAATATTGCTTTAGATTTTTAACTTCCAAAAGAGTAGTATTTTCCATGATGTTCTCCTTTCTCAGCTGGCTGCATAGGTTTCTTCCGGTGCTTCCACAGCTGCCTTATCAATCATCACTTCTATTCGTTCCTGAAGTTCTGCCGGAATCTCAACAACCGGTGCCTGAGGATTTTCGAGCCAGGATCTTACCACATGGGTCTCGGAAATCTGGTATTCCGGCGGCTCCTCCTCGTAGTCAATATTCAGAGCGTATCTGTTTCTCGGAGCAAATGCATCGCCCACGATTTTCTTAAGAAGGTTAGGCGGTGTTCCCGGAATCGCATACAGCCTGTCCGATGTTGTCTCCAATGTCGGAAGTGCCAGAAGAAGCCCCCAGGTATACGGGTGTCTCGGCTTTAGATAAATCTCCTCCGCCGTACCTCTTTCCACGATTTTTCCTGCATACATTACACAGACATAATCTGCAACCTTAGCAACAACTCCAAGATCATGCGTGATGAAGATTACGGAAATTCCTCTCTTTTCCTGCATCGTCTTGATAAGATCAAGGATTCTGGCCTGAATTGTCACATCCAGCGCCGTTGTAGGCTCGTCGCAAATGAGAATGTCCGGATTACAGGAAAGAGCAATTGCTATAACAACTCTCTGTCTCATACCGCCTGACAGCTGGTGCGGATAATTCTCCATACAAAGCTTAGGATTCGGTATACCGACCTCATCAAGCAACTCTACTCCTCTCTCCCATGCATCCTTTTTACTCATCTTCAGATGCCTGATCATGCCCTCTGTAAGCTGATCACCTATTGAAAGAAGCGGATTCAGCGCAGTCATGGGATCCTGGAAGATCATCGCTATTTTTTGTCCGTTGAACTTTGCAATCTTTTCTCTTCTTGAAAACTTCAGAAGATCCACTGTTTTCTTCATTCCGTTTTCAATAAATGTATAAAGAATCTCTCCGTCGTTAATCTTCTGATTGGAACTTTCTATTCCCACAACAGACTTTACTGTTATGGATTTACCGCTTCCGGACTCCCCGACGATCGCCACCGTCTCTCCCTTATGAAGTGTGAAGCTCACGCCTCTAATAGCGTTGAGATTACCTGAAGATGTCCGAAACGAAATAGACAGATTTTTCACTTCGAGAATAGGTTCTCTGTAATTGATTTCTTTCATAACAGTCTCCTCTCCGGTTTAACCCATAATCCGTTAAACCCTTTTCTGCTTCGGATCAAGTGCATCTCGAAGTCCGTCTCCGATGAGATTAAGTGACAACATGAGCACTGCGAAGAACACTGCAGGTATTGCCAACTGATACGGATAGGTGAGCATATGATTGTATCCGTCATTTATGAGACTTCCAAGGGATGCCTGCGGTGCAGGAATTCCAAGACCAATAAAGGAAAGGAAGGATTCCATGAAAATCGCATTCGGAACCGACATCATAGCCATTACGATTACCGAGCTTAGAAGGTTCGGGAATATTTCTCTGAAAAGAATTGTTAAGGTTCCGGTTCCCAGTGTTCTGGATGCCATGATATGTTCACTCTGCTTAAGTCTTAATGTGTTTGCTCGAACCAGTCGGCTCATTCCGGTCCAGCCTGAAATTGTCATGGATACGATGATGGATGTAAGTCCGGGCTTTAAAACAACTACCAGGAGTGAAACGACAACCAGTGAAGGTATACCGTTAATTATCTCTATCACTCTCATCATTCCCGTATCCACTTTTCCTCCGTAATATCCGGCTATAAGTCCGTAGCCGACACCGATAAGGATATCAAGAACAGCGCTTATGGCTGCGATTATCAGTGAAATTCTTGTGCCCTGACAGAATCTTGTAAAAAGATCTCTTCCCAGGGTATCTGTACCAAACCAGTGATATACTCCGTCATTTCCTGTGAACTCGTACATATCCACGCCCTTGACGGTGCCGTTAAAGATTCCGAAATTTTCAAAAGCTGCTATTCTCGGCGGAAGATTCTGTGCATCCACATTTACCTCATCATAGGTGTAGGCTGTCATCATCGGTCCGAACACCGCCAGAAGAATCATGAATACAAGAAATACTGTTCCGAAGACGGCGCCTTTATTCTGTGCAAAAATGTGCAGTGATTCTTTCCAGGATGCCTGTACTGCATAGGCATCATCTCTGTAAATCCCATCCCTGTTTGCAAATGCATACCTTTGTACATCAGCGTGTGCTACCATATCAATCACCTCCTGCCAGGCGAATTCTGGGATCGATCAGACCATACAGAATATCTATTACCAAAAGTGTAACTATGTACATTGCACTGAAGATAAATGCCAGTGTAATAACAACGTTGTAATCATTTGTTTCTATTGCCGTGATGAATAGTGATCCGATACCAGGTATTGAAAAAATCTGCTCAGCTACCGTGGAGCCTGTCATCATTCCCATCAGCATGGGTCCCATTACCGTTACCAGCGGAACCATCGCATTTTTAAGTCCGTGTACACCCACTACTCTCCATCTCGGCATGCCCTTTGTTTCAGCAAGCTGTATGTAATCCGAATCCATAACCTCTATCATCTCGTTTCTCGTAAATCTCGCCGTCATCGCCATGGGTGCGATTGAAAGAGCAAGTGTCGGAAGAATCGATGATAAAAACGGATGCTCCGACGAATAGGTAAGAGGGAAAAGCCCTGCTTTATATGCCAGGAAGTATACCAGCCCGAGTGCTACAACGTAGGATGGAATACTTGAACCGAGCATCGAAAATACCGTTGTTCCCGTATCCAGTGCTCCGTTGTGGTGAAGTGCTGCAATGATTCCGAGAATCAGTCCGAATATCACTCCTACCACGAAGGCCTGAACTCCGATTCGTATCGTTATGGGGAATCTGGTGGATAAAAGACTTGCCACCGGATAATTTTGCTGAATGTTATAAGATACACCGAAGTTTCCTGTCAGCATGTTTTTCACATATAGCACTATCTGTACCGGTACCGGCTTATCCAGTCCGTACTTTTCATACAGAACCTGAAGCTGAGTTTCTGTAAGTCTCTCATTATTAAATGGAGATCCCGGCATCAGCTGAAGCAGGAAGAAAAGTATGATGATGATGACCAGTGTTGTGCCGACTGCCATCAATGCTCTTTTTAAAATATACTTAGCCATATAGCTCCTCCTTCCCCGTTATGCATTCTTTGAAAATGTAAAGAGATTGCTCTCTGATGCCTTGGCCGGATAAACAACATCCTCACCGAACTTAAGAACCAGGTAATCCTTTATTGTTTCAACACATTTATCCTCGCCAACCCTCGCCATGTTGAAGGTCATATCGTAGTTGACGGGATTGGTCCAGTAATTTCCGTCAGTGTAATACTCGTAATACTTAGCTCTGTATTTATCAGTCTTTTCTATGAGCTTTGCTGCTTCTTCCTCATCAACATGCATCCTCTTTGTTATGCGCTCCAGACAATAAGCTCTGGGAGCTTCCACATAGAAGGAAGCAACATTGTCATAATTCTTTAATACAAAATCCGCACATTTTCCTATGATGATGCAGGATTCCGTATCAGCCAGATTCCTGATGATATCGCACTGGGCTCTGAAAATCTCTTCATCCGATTCAAATTTCTTCTGAACCGCTTTGGGTTCTGTGGTTCTCGGAAGCTTTCGAAGAAGAGCATTTATGGATCCTTTTCTAAGCTTTTCATCTATCTCTATGAGCTCTGCCGTTTCCTTTCCTGTCATCTTGGATGCAAGTGCCAGAATTGTATTTTCATAGCAGCTGATCCCCAGCTCATCCGCCAGCCTCATCCCCAGCGCTTTTCCTCCGGATCCAAAGCCTCTTGCTATGGTAACCACGAAGTTCTTTTTCATATTCCTCACCTCTCCTTCAGGAGTGTTTCTTATGCCGTTGCCTTTAGTGCATGCATTATCTCCGCAAGATACATAATGAATCTCTCACAGTCCTCCATATATGAGACGGAGACTCTGTTCATGCCTGCCTGAGCAGATATGAAGATTCCTTTCTCCATCATCCTGTACTGGACTTCAACCGGATCCACATGAGCATTGAAGAAAATGAAATTCGTCTGGGAATCATATACATCACATCCAAGAGCCTTCATTTCTTTTGCGAGATAATCGCGCCCCCTTACTACCTGCTCATGTACATAAGCTCCATGCTCCTTATCCTTGATTGCTGCAGCAGCTGCTGCCTGTGAGGTCTTTGATACGCCAAACTGTGTTCCGCACTTTGCAAGCCATGTACTGATCTCAGGCTGAGCCAGTGCATATCCTACTCTCACACCTGCCATACCATAGAACTTTGAAAAAGTCTTAAGTGCGATAATCGGTTTCTCCGGCAATTCCTTCATACACTCCACTATGCTCTGGCAATCCGGAGCATCCGAAAATTCGATGTAGGCTTCGTCGTATACCTGGATCACATCATCGGGGCAGCTTTCCGCAAATTTTCTTAGTTCATCTATTCCGATGTATGTTCCGGTGGGGTTATTCGGGTTGCAGATGTAAACCATCTTGGTCTTTTCGGTTATTTCAAGGAGCATCTTTGCAAGATCAAACTTGAGATCATCCTTCATCTGAATTATCTTCACTGTTGCCCCATGCATCTGTGCGGTATCAATGATTGCAGGGAAAGTAGGCATGCACAGCATAAGTTCATCCCCGGGATCAAGAAAGGCTGTTCCCATAGCATCTATCATTGCGCTTGATCCGCATCCTGTTGTGACATATTCAGTTGTAAGTCCGAAGTTTTCGGCGATTGCTTCCTTAAGATCCTTCTGAGTCCAGTCTGCATAAAGATTGGAAACCGGACTCGCCTCGCTGATTGCTTCCAGCGCCTTGGGCGACATGCCGAATACATTTTCATTGAGTCCCATGTGTCTTAACTTGGCAAAATCGATATTTCCCATCTTTCTGCTGGCACGCAGTGTCTCGGGCTTCTCCCTGAGGGCCTTACATAATAAACTCTTAACTTCTGTAGTATTCATAATTGTCTCCTCCTTGTGATTGTTTTCCTCTCATCCGGTCCTTCGGACCACCTTCCCCCCCAAGGGGAAGGCTTGTATATTCAGGCCACTACGCTTGTGGGGTGACCTTCCTTCCAGTTGAGGAAGTTTTCGCCGGCAATTTTTATGCTTCTGATCTTGGCTTCGATTGGCATCCAGGCGATATGCTCCGTAATTCTAGTGTTCTGACATTTCATCAGTTCACAGGGTTCTGAGAGGGGTTCGCCTGCTACGACGTCAAGTCCTGCTGCGTAGATCTTTCCGCTGTCGAGTGCTTCCTTTAATGCAGCCTCATCGATGATTGCACCTCTTGCTGTATTTATAAGAATTACTCCGTCCTTCATCTTTGCTATCGCTGCTGCATCGATGAGACCCTTTGTCTCAGGTGTAAGCGGACAGTGAATTGAAATCACATCACTCCGTTCAAGGACTTCCTCCAGACTCACCTGCTCTATTCCTTCGTATTCGGGGCCGGTCTTTACATGTCTGCTGTTGGCTACAACCTTCATTCCAAAGCCTTTTGCCATCTTCGCTGCGCAAAGTCCGATATTACCAAGTCCAACTATTCCGAAGGTCTTATTGTAGAGCTCAATCTGTCTTGTGAACTGTCTCTTTCCTTCATTTCCGGGTTCCCACTGGGTTACCCTGTAGAAATAATCGTTTTTACTTATGTTGTGGCAGATATCCATCAGAAGTGCCCAGGCATATTCTGCAATTGTGGTATCTCCGTACACTGTATTGGTAACCGTGCAGTGATGCTTATGACAGGCATCCTCATCGATTTCTCCAAAGCCGTGTGCCAGTGTGGATACATATTTAAGTCTGGGGTGCTCCGTAAGAAGCTTTTCGGATATCATTCCATCCTGGATCCAGGCTCCTATTACCGCGTCGTAATCGGAAACAGTCTCGTCAAAATTTCTAAGCTTCATGAAATCTATCCATTCAACTTCATCCGAGGGCTCCAGCTTTTCGATAAGCGACTTTTCCCAAAGCCTCTCAAAAAATGCTTCGTCATATCCCGGACCGTAAGTCGATTCCATTGATCTTTGTTTTACAATTGCTATTTTCATAATGCTCCTCCTTCTGTCAGATATTTATGACGCAGCAGCTGCCTTCTTATCAGGCATTGACGATACGCTCGCCTTAACAACTGCTTTTGTCTCCCATTTATGACCATGAAATCTGATCGTATTCATCACAGCTCTGAAAGCCCAGTCTATTGTCATTGCTATCCAGACTCCGAGGACTCCCATTCCAAGGCCCTTTGCGATTATGTATGCAAATCCGATTCTGAAAATCCACATTGAAACTATACTTGTTGTCATCGTGAACTTCGCATCTCCAGCACTCCTAAGCACGCTTGCTATTGTGAAGGACAGTGGCCAGATTGCCATGCAGCAGATGCTGTGATATCTGATTAGCTGCAATGCGTAATGTGTTCCAAGCTCTGTCAGGTTGTACATTCCGGCTATATTTCCCGCCAGTATGAAAAGGATAATATTAAGTGTTATCAAAAATGCGTAGGTGATTTTCAAAAGCTTTTTCACATATCCTCTTGCCAGATCATATCTTCCGGCTCCGACGCACTGACCAACTACTGTTACAAGTGCGAGTCCCATTGCCGATCCGGGGATATCCGCCAGCATCTCAACTGTGTTAGCACAGGCATTTGCGGCAATTGCAGCAGTTCCAAAACCGGAAATGAGCGATTGTGTAAGGAGTTTTCCAATCTGGAACATGCTGTTTTCCATTGCCTGCGGTACTCCGATTGATAAGACCTTCCTAAGCATGTCCGGATGCCATCCGAATCTGAAGTACTTATCTATATGAACCGGAAGCGTCTGCTTCCTGATCATAGTCAGGATCACTGTTGCTGCTACTGCTCTTGATACGAGTGTTGCATAGGCCACACCGGAAACCTGCATTCCCATTTTGAATACCAGGATGTAATTCAGTCCGATGTTAATGCCGTTCATTATTGCTGACATGACCATTGATATATGTGCATTGTTCATTACTCTGAAAAGTGCTGCCCCTGCGTTATAGGTTGCAAGGAAAGGAAAAGAACAAGCTACAATGTAGAAATAGGTGATAGCATTTTTCATTACCAGCTCATCTACATTTCCATATATAAGCTTTAATATCTGTCTGTTGAAAAGAAGTGCCACCACTGTGAGTACCCCTGAAAGGAGTATGCAGATAAACATCTGCTGGTTGGCGCCTTCGCAGGCCTTCTTTTTATCTCCCGCTCCGATGAGCTGTGCTACTACTACAGATCCTCCGGATGCCATAGCTGCAAATGCCATGATCAGGAGTACGCATATGGAATTGACAAGTGATATTCCCGATACTGCTTCCTCACCGGCTCCCGATACCATGATCATGTCTGCCATGCCTACCGTAACTGCCAGGAGCTGTTCTATTACCATCGGGATAATCAGCTTCATAAGTTTTTCTCTGCTAAACATTTCCTGCTCTCCTCCCTGTCAAACTTTCCGTATCTTTATAACAAAAAAGGCGCCGGATGTTTTATCTCCGACGCCGTTGTCTTTGCTATGGGTGTATTATATGGGCATCTGTTTTATATGACAAATACCTGTTAATTTATACCTCATAATTTTTTTGTTATACCGCTATCTTCCGATATTGCCTCCCGCTTTCTCCTATTGGTAAATTACAAATACATTTCAATAAGAGAAAAAGGCGCAACCTCTTACTGAGATTACGCCTTTGCATCTGTAATGCTTGTATTATAATTAGCACAATATTACAAAAATAAATATCTGTTGTTTTATACCTTATAACTATTTAGTTATAGGGCTTTGTCATTATCCGGGATGCGAATATGTTTATATCAGCCTTCAAAGAGAAGATCCGCATAGGTCGGGAACGGCCAGTCGTTCTTATCCACAAGCATTTCAAGCTTATCTGCGGGAGTTCTGAGCGCTGTCATTGCAGGAACTACCTTATCCTTGCAGTAATATGCTCTCTTTCTGGGTTCGGATATGCTTCTTGCCTTCTCCTCTTCCTTAATAAGCTTATCAAGAGCTTTCTTCATTGCTCCGAGCTGCTTTGTAACTTCTGTAAGTTCACTTGTCATAACCGAAACATCGCAGCCTGCTGTCTTAACTTCGTTGATATTTGAAGCAAGCCCGCCTGCGTACTTCATAACCGCAGGAATGATCTGCTTACTTGCCATATCAATCATGGTGAGTGCTTCGATATTGATAGTCTTGGAGTATGTCTCGAAAATAATCTCCTGACGTGCCTCCAGCTCTGTCTTTGTAAATACGCCGAACTTCTTAAAGAGATCGATTGCCTTCTTTGTTGTGAGGACTTCAGCTGCCTCGATGGTTGAAGGGATGTTGGGAAGGCCTCTTCTCTCTGCCTCCTTCTTCCACTCCTCGGAGTAACCGTCGCCGTTGAAGATTACTCTCTGATGCTTTGTCAGGTACTCCTTGATAATATCGTGTACTTCCATATCAAAATCGGAAGCCTTCTCAAGTCTGTCTGCTGCCTCACTGAAAGCCTCTGCAACAATTGTATTAAGCGCTGTATTTGAGCTTGCCATAGAGTCGGAGGAACCAACCATACGGAACTCAAACTTATTTCCGGTAAAGGCGAAGGGTGAAGTACGGTTTCTGTCCGTAGCATCCTTCTCAAATTCGGGAAGGGTTGAAACACCTGTCTTGAGCTTTCCGCCGCGCTTGGATCTCTTGGCTTCACCTGTCTCAATAAGCTGGTGAACAACATCCTCAAGCTGCTCTCCAAGGAACATGGAAATAATAGCCGGAGGTGCCTCATCAGCACCGAGACGGTGGTCGTTTCCAACGTCAGATGCGCTCTGTCTAAGGATATCAGCATGTCTGTCGACAGCCTTAACTATACAGGCAAGTACAAACAAAAACTGAATATTTTCATTTGGTGTATCACCGGGATCAAGGAGATTAACTCCGGTATCCGTGCAAAGTGACCAGTTATCGTGCTTACCCGAACCGTTAACGCCCTGGAACGGCTTTTCGTGCAAAAGACATCTCATGTTGTGATGCTCCGCAACTCTCTTCATGGTCTCCATGATGATCTGGTTGTGATCTACTGCGATATTAGCTTCCTCGTAAATCGGGGCAAGCTCGTGCTGTCCGGGAGCAACCTCGTTGTGCTGAGTTTTTCCGGGAACTCCGAGCTTCCAGAGCTCGTTGTTAAGATCCTTCATGAACTCTCCGACGCGCTCTCTGATTACGCCGAAGTAATGATCCTCCATCTCCTGCCCCTTGGGCGGCTGAGCTCCGAAAAGTGTACGGCCCGTGAAGATAAGGTCGGGGCGCTGCAGGCTCTTCTTCCAGTCCACAAGGAAGTACTCCTGCTCGGGACCAACTGATACATTTATTTTCTTTGCCTCAGTATTGCCGAAAAGATGAACGATCCTTAAAGCCTGCTCACTTACAGCCTGCATGGATCTAAGAAGGGGAGTCTTTTTATCAAGAGCCTCTCCGTTATAAGAACAAAATGCGGTGGGTATGCAGAGTGTTACGCCTGCACCTGTCTCCTTAAGGAAAGCGGGAGATGTGATATCCCATGCTGTATAACCTCTTGCCTCAAAGGTTGCGCGAAGTCCTCCTGAAGGGAAGGATGAAGCATCCGGCTCTCCCTTAATGAGATCTTTTCCTGAAAAAGATGTCATCATGTGTCCGTCGCCTCTGGCGCTTGTGATAAATGCATCGTGCTTCTCGGCAGTAATACCGGTAAGCGGCTGGAACCAGTGAGTATAGTGCGTTGCACCGTGCTCCATTGCCCAGTTTTTCATTGCGTTTGCTACAGCATCCGCAGAAGCCAGTGAGAGATCTCCGCCCTTTTCCATGACCTGGATGACCTCTTTGTACACACTCTTGGGCAGACGCTCGCGCATTCTCTCAAGTGTGAACACATTTTTACCGAAAAGTTCCTCAACCATGACCTGCTTACTCATATACACCTCATTTTCATTTTTTGATATTCAAGAGTATTTCGCCAATGATTGTACTATATTAGTTCGAATTACACAAACTACATTTTGCCTTTCACGTATTCTTTGAAATATGGCAGGCAGAACTGCACTTTACCGTAAGCAGACTCTTTTGAAATGACACCGCTTTTCATTTTGGTATCCCTGTTTTGAAAATTCATGGATACCAAAGTCCCCAAAAAGCCTTTTTATTTACTTTCAACATAAAAACACCGACTAATCTAAATTCAAACTTTAGATTAGTCGGTGACTCAAATCAACACGAAATATTCTCGCTTGAACCGGTATGAACTCTCAAGATATCGTACTTCTCGGTCTCCTGATCAAGCTTGATATAAAGTACCTGCTTGGGATGAGGACAGCTCTCCATCTCATCTCCGTCTTCGTTAATGATCCCGAGGACCTTGGTCTCGATGTCGCGTCCGTCTGGCTTCATTATCTCAATGGTATCGCCCACGCAGAACTTATTTCTCTGCTCGATCTTGGCAAGGCCGCGCTCATTGACCTCACCGACGATGCCGAGGTAGGTATACTCATTGACATAAGTATTTGCATCATAGATTTGGGCGTCGTCAGAGGGCTTGCCAAAATAGAAGCCTGTGGTGAACTGTCTGTAGGTACATCTTGATATTTCATCAAGATACCAGGGCATGTTCTCACGATATTTTTCTTCGGACTCGAAATAATCATCGATAGCCTTGCGATAGGTTCTGGCAACGGTTGCAACATAAAGAGCAGTTTTCATGCGGCCCTCAATCTTGCAGCTGTCGACACCTGCATCCACAAGCTCCGGAATATGCTCAATCATGCACAGATCCTTGGAGTTGAAAATGAAAGAACCTCTCTCGTTCTCGTATACCGGAAGGTATTCTCCCGGTCTTGTCTCCTCAACCACCGCATATTTCCAGCGGCAGGGATGTGTACACTCGCCGTGGTTGGCATCGCGGCCCGTGAAATAGTTTGATAAAAGGCAGCGGCCGGAATAGCTTATGCACATTGCGCCGTGGATAAAGCTCTCAATCTCAAGATCATCGGGGATATTTTCACGGATCTCCTTGATTTCCTTAAGAGAAAGCTCTCTTGCGGCAACTACTCTCTTTGCGCCCTGGTCTGCCCAGAACTTGTAGGTCTCGTAGTTTGTATTATTGGCCTGAGTTGATACGTGGATATCAATTTCGGGACAAATTCTTCTTGCCATCATGAACATGCCGGGATCTGCGATTATAAGTGCGTCAGGTCCAAGCTCCTTTAATTCATGAAAATATTCCTCTGCCCCTTTAAGGTCATCGTTGTGCGCAAGAATATTTGCAGTTACATGCACATGTACTCCATGCTCATGGGCAAACTTAATGCCCTCAGCCATATCGTCGTGGCTGAAGTTTTTAGCCTTTGCGCGAAGGCCAAAGGAGTTTCCGCCGATGTAAACGGCATCTGCTCCGAAAATTACTGCAGTTTTTAATACTTCAAGGCTGCTGGCAGGGATTAGCAGCTCTGGTTTGTGTTTTTCTCTCATATAACCCTCATCCGGCGCTTCGCGCCACCTTCCCCCAGTGGGGGAAGGCATATTATCTACTTCCTACCCTCTCAGGGAAGGCTTGTTTACAATTTCAGCGACATGGCCATGCCGTCGCCTACGTTCAAAATAACACTTTGGAGCTCGGGATCGTGCTTGATTGCAAACAGGTACTCCCGCATTCTCTCGTGGATAGTGCGGTTGCGCCTGGTTACGGCAAATCTCGACTCCATCACATCTCCGTCCTGGAGCACGTTGTCGGACAAAAGGAGTCCTCCCTTTACGAGGAGCTTCTTGCAGTCCGGCAAAAAGTTGATATATTGACCCTTTGCGGCGTCCATAAAAATAAAATCATACTGCCCGGAAAGATCCGCTAAAATATCGGCTGCATCCCCCTCAAGCAGTGTGATTTTATGGTTTGTATCATATTTATCGAAGTTCGCATGAGCAACAGGTATGCGCTTTTCAAACTTCTCTATTGTGGTTATCTTTGTATCATCGTCTGAATAGGTCGCCATCAGAAGTGCGGAGAAACCCACCGCACAGCCGACTTCGAGAATATTCTTCGGATGATTCATCTGAAGGAGGAACCTTATAAGGCTCTGGGTATCCTTCCTTATTATCGGCACGTCATCCGCAAGAGATTTTCTCTCAAGCTCATCAAGAAAAGGGGCATTGCCCTGATCAAGCGAATTGATGAAGGTGCTTATTCTCTCATCACTGATCACCTGAATCCTCCTCGCTCTCTGCGATGGAAGACGCACTCATTATCCCTATAATCTCATCCGGCGTCATTGACGGGCTGAGTTCATAGGTACCGGGTGCTATCATTCCGTGATACTCCGAAAATCTCTCCTGAAGCCAAAACAGCTTGCTGTTATTGATGATTCCCCTGTTTTCAAGGAGCTCCGCTATCTCTCCCACAGACATGCTGTCCGTTATCGATACCGACACGGTTCTGGTATCATACTTAGAAACCGGAACCTGATTATAAATATTGTATCCGTATGTATAGGCCTCAGATGCATACTTACTTATCAGCATCACAGCAACTATTACAAGCAGAACCTTGACTAAAGTATCAAGAATTCCAAGTCCTATTCCCCTTGCGTCCATAGTTCCTCTTTTCTGTCATTAGTAATTAGAATCCATGATAATAGGAAGAATCATGGGTCTTCTCTTTGTCTTCTTCCAGATAAAATCTGATAAAACATCTTTAACTATGTTCTTAAGCTTATTCCAGTCTGTAATATTTCTGTCGAGCGCCTCGGTGACCTCATCAAGCACAAGATCCGTTGCATCCTCGATCAGCTGATCGGACTCTCTAACGTATACGAATCCCCTGGATACAATGCTGGGCCCTGATACGAGCTGCGCATTTTCTCTGTCTATTCCGAACACAACAATTACAATACCATCCTCGGCAAGTCTTTGTCTATCACGGAGCACCACATTTCCAACGTCTCCGACACCGAGACCGTCAACGAGAATTGTACCTACAGGCACTTTTCCAACAACCTTGGCCTTCTCCTCGGTCAGCTCCAGAATATCTCCGGACTTTATTATGAAAATATCATCCTTATCCATTCCGAGGCCCATCGCAATGTTCTTCTGGGCTATCAGATGTTTGTACTCACCGTGAACGGGAATTGCGTACTTAGGATGAACAAGTGTGTAGATAAGCTTTATATCCTCCTGGCAGGCATGCCCGGAAACATGAACATCCTGGAAAATAACATCAGCGCCTCTCACAAGGAGGTCGTTTATGATATTTGTAACCGCCTTCTCATTACCCGGAATCGGATGTGATGAAAAGATGATTGTATCGCCGGGTCTGATGCTTATCTTCTTGTGCTGTCCGCTCGCCATACGGCTAAGAGCAGCCATGGACTCACCCTGGCTTCCCGTTGTGATAATAACTGTCTTGTTATCGGGATAATTGTTAAGCTGATCAATCTCAATCAGCGTATTGTCCGGTATCTTGATGCATTCGAGCTTCTGGGCAATATCGATGATATTGACCATACTTCTGCCCTCGACTACAACCTTCCTGCCAAATTTATAGGCAGTATTTATGATCTGCTGAACACGGTCAACGTTGGATGCAAAGGTTGCGACAATAATTCTCGAATCCGAATGCTCCTCAAAAAGTGAATCGAAGGTCTTACCCACGGTTCTCTCAGACGCCGTAAATCCGGGTCTCTCGGCATTGGTGGAATCACACATAAGTGCAAGAACGCCCTTTTTACCAATCTCTCCAAATCTCTGAAGATCAATGGGATCTCCGAAAACAGGAGTATAATCCACCTTGAAGTCACCGGTGTGAACCACGATTCCTGCAGGTGAATATATAGCAAGTGCAGCCGCATCAACAATCGAATGGTTGGTGCGAATAAACTCAACTCTGAAATCTCCAAGGTTGATGGACTGTCCGAATTTAACAACCTTTCTTCTGACCTTCTTTAAAAGTCCGTGCTCTTCAAGCTTATGCTCAATGATGCCCATTGTAAGCCTTGTGGCGTAAATCGGAACCCCTATCTCTTTAAGTACATAGGGAAGCGCACCGATATGATCCTCATGTCCGTGAGTTATCACAAAGCCCTTTATTTTATCAATGTTGTTCTTAAGATAAGTAATGTCGGGGATTACCAGGTCGATTCCCAGCATATCATCATCGGGGAATGACAAACCGCAATCCACTACAATAATACTGTCCTCATATCTGAAGGCAGTAATGTTCATTCCAATCTGCTCAAGGCCTCCAAGCGGTATAACCTGAAGCCCTGACGCGGATTTATTAGTATTCTTTTTATTCAATCAGTTTTCCTCCAAAATTGTTTCGATGGCCGAAAAGATAATCCCATGATCTGAGCCTGCCGGTCTTTTCCCCAGTCCTGAACTACCGGTATAAAGCGATTCACGGATTAAATCCCCGGATCAATCGAGTCCTATATCATCTTCTTCAAGAAGTTTTCTGAAAACAACAGCAACTGCTTCAAGCTCACTGTCATCATCTACAATTGTATAATTAGCCTCGGTTTCACCCTCAGCTGAATCATCGCGAAGTATCAGCGCCTCGCCGTCTCCATCCTCGACATCAGTCACAAGAATGTAGGATTTGGCACCTATCACAGTCTGTTCCAAAACAAAAAAATCCACCGGCTCCTCACCTTCGGGACGAAATGTTATTTTTTCCATTTATTACTCTTTTACCTCTTTATCCCTGTTATCAAGGTAGTCCTGTAAAATGATCTGAGCTGCGATCATATCCACATACTCCTTGCGGTCTGCTTTTTTAATTCCAACCTCGTCCATTATAGCGTCGGCTTCAACAGTAGTAAGCCTCTCATCCCACATGATCACGGGAAGAGATGTGCGTCTCTCGAGCTTCTCCTTAAACTCCAAGGATAAACCTGAGCGCACAGATTCAGACTGATCCATGTGCAAAGGCAACCCCAAAACTATAAGCTCAACCTTGTACTCCTGAATCAGCTCTTCAATTCTAGCCAGTGTTTTACGAAGCTTATTCTCTTCTTTTCTACGGATAATCTCTTTGGCCTGTGCCGTCATCAAAAGCTCATCACTAAGAGCAACGCCCACAGTCCTTGATCCGTAATCCAATCCCATTATTCGCATTATTTTCTGGACCAGTTATTATTCTTTATATACTCCGTGAGCATCTCTTCCACAAGCTCATCACGCTCAACCTTCATAATAAGACTTCTGGCGCCCATATGGCTCGTAATATATGTAGGATCTCCGGACATGATATATCCGACGATCTGGTTTACCGGATTGTACCCCTTCTCCAGAAGCGCCTCATATACAACGGAGAGAACCTTCTTGACCCCTGTCTCAGGATCAACATCTACTTTAAAAAATTGTGTATTTCCAAGATTAGTATCAGACATATAGCTATCCTCACATATTAAAATTGCGCCTTTTTCTCCATCAATATCGGCACATACTTGATTTTATCATAACGCATAAAGCCTAAATAAGCAATGTATCGTCTCTTAAGAAACTATTAAACGTGTGCTCCGTTATATCTCCGGACTTTATTCCGAGCTCCTCAGCTTTATCCTTCGGCACCGCAATCCTGATGTATCTAGTGGTTAGACCTATCAGATATTCCTTGCCGTCAATGGTTTCAAAGTCCTCCCAGAGCACCTTCTCCGTAGCTCCTATAAAGCTCTCTCTGTAGCGTTTTGACTGCTCTTTGGTCATTGTGAGAAGAACATTACTTCTTGCGGTCTTTTCCCTGTCAGTCAGCTGATCCTCCATCTTGGCAGCCACTGTGCCCTTTCTCGGAGAGTATTTGAACACGTGCATCTCATAAAAATCGATATCCTCTGCGAACTTCCTGCTCTCCTCGAAGGTCTCCTTTGTTTCACCGGGGAATCCAACGATAATATCCGTCGTTATTGCGGGCTTATCGTAAACCTTCCTCAAAAGACGTACGCTCTCGGCATATTCCTCAGCGCTGTAATGTCTGTTCATGCGCTTAAGGGTGTCATTGCTGCCGCTTTGAAGTGAGAGGTGGAAATGCGGACAAACCTTGGGAAGCGCCGCCATACCTTCCGCCATCTCCTCAGTGATAATGCGGGGTTCAAGGGAACTAAGTCTTATTCTGTCGATGCCTTCTATATCATTGAGCTTTTGTAAAAGTGAAAGCAGCGCTGATTCTCCCTTATCAAGGCCATAGGAGCTGATATGTATTCCGGTGAGAACTATCTCCCTGCAGCCATCAGCCGCAAGCTTCCTGACCTCACACAGAATCTCAGCCTCATCCCTGCTCCTGATGCGCCCTCTTGCATAAGGAATTATGCAGTAGCTGCAGAACTGGTTACAGCCGTCCTGAATCTTAATATAGGCTCTTGTGTGCCCGGGCATGCTTTTTAATTCCATGCGCTCATATTCCTGCGCAGGATCGTTAATCTCAGTCATGCTCTCGCCGCCAAGAAGCTTATCCACCTTAAGACCGGTCTGTTCTTCTTTCTTATCAAAATAGTCCCTTAAAATCTCGACTATTTCTGCCTTCTTATTGTTTCCGACAATAAGATCGATGCTGTCATCGGCCTTCACACCCTCTTTATCAGTCTCAACATAACATCCGCATGCCACAACCACGGCCTCGGGGTTCTTCCTCTTAGCCCTGTGGAGCATCTGCCTGCTCTTATGATCCGCGATCGAGGTAACAGAACAGGTATTGATGATATACACATCTGCCTTCTCATCAAATGTAACAATATTGTATCCGCTCTCTTGTAACTTTTGCCCCATAACATCTGTCTCATATCGGTTTACTTTACAACCGAGACTGTGTAAGGCGACACTTTTCATATTAAACCTCCGCTAATTTTGACGTATTATATCATTGACTTTTAACGTCCTTCCGTTTATCATGAAGAAAAGAAGGAGGTATTTGCGCAATGAAAACCGTAAAAATTTCTTTAAATTCTATCGATAAGGTTAAGTCTTTTGTAAACGATATTACAAAGTTCGATTATGATTTCGACCTTGTATCCGGTAGATATGTAATTGACGCAAAGTCCATCATGGGTATTTTCTCACTTGATCTTTCTAAGCCGATTGATCTTAACATCCATGCTGAAGACGGCGCCGATGAAGTGCTTTCAATCTTAAAGCCTTACATGATCTAATTTTAAAATCTACTGAAACCTGCGACAGCGTCGCAGGTTTTTTTAGATTAATAGCCTTCTGGTCCCTTGCCTTCCCCCTGGGGGGAAGGTGTCAGCGAAGCTGACGGATGAGGGGTTTTATGCCTCTAACACAATTATCTCATCCGTATCCAGTGCGGTCTGCACCAGTTCATCAATCTTCTCATCAAGTCTGTGCTCATGAGCCCTGATAACCTCAAGCCTCGGCTTTGTTACGGGATGCTTTGCCACGAAAATTGTACAGCAATCCTCGTAAGGAAGTATCGAAGTCTCATAGGCATCAATTTTCAGTGAAATATCAACAATATCCTGCTTATCAAATGCGATCAAAGGTCTGTATACAGGCATATCCGTTACAACCTCGTTGGTCGCCATAAGGCTCTCCATAGTCTGTGATGCAACCTGCCCGATACTCTCACCGGTTACAAGTCCCATGCACTTATTCTGAGCTGCAATTGTATCTGCAATTCTCATCATATATCTGCGCATGATGATAGTAAGCTCATCGTGCGGACACTGCTTATAGATATACATCTGAATATCGGTAAAGTTGATAACGTGAAGTCTGACTTTCCCCGTAAATCTCGCGATAACCTTAGCAAGGTCAACAACCTTCTGCTTTGCTCTCTCACTTGTATAAGGCGGAGCATTGAAATAAACCGCCTCAATCTCGGCACCGCGCTTTGCGATCATGTAGCCCGCAACGGGAGAATCGATACCGCCTGAAAGAAGAAGGCAAGCCTTGCCGCTGGTTCCTATCGGCATTCCGCCGGGACCGGGAATGATCTCGGAGTATATATTAACCTTCTCACGGATCTCGACACTTACGAGAATATCGGGCTCTCTGACATCAACCTTCATCTCCGGGAATGCATCAAGTACCTGTGCGCCGATTTCGGCTGCTGCCTCCATCGAATCAAGAGGATAGGTCTTATCCACTCGTCTGCACTTAATCTTGAAGGTCTTGTTTTTATCCGGATAAACTCCGTCAAGGAACTTTATAACCTCAGCTGACAAGCCGTTAATATCGGGAAGCTTTCCATCTCCGTCCCTCTCGATGCATACAGCGGGACAAATTCCGGTGATTCCGAACACTGTCTGAAGAGCAGCCACTGTCTCATCAAAGTCAAAGCCCTTCGCATTTAAGTAAATTCTTCCGGAAACCCTGAAAATGCTGAACTCACCCTCGCACTTTTCAAGAACGCGCTCCATCTGTTTTACCAGCGCCTCCTCGAAGAGGTATCTGTTCTTACCCTTAATTCCTATCTCTGCGTACTTAATTATAAATGCATGGTACTGCATGGTTTATCTCCTTGAAAACTGTCTGAGCATAGGCACTATCTCGGCAAATGCTTTCACTGTGGTATCAATCTCTTCCTTAGTCGTAAGTTCCGACATGCTGATTCTGACGGTGCTTCCGTAGAAATCCTTGGAAATCCCGATAGCCTTTAAGGTACCGGATACTGAAGGGTGACTTGACGAGCAGGCGCTTCCCGCTGATACGTAAATCTCCTTATCCTCCAGGGCATGGAGCAACACCTCTGCCCTCACGCCTTTAACAGACACACTGATGATATGCGGAGCTGTCTCCCCGATAGCTTCTGTCAGCTCGTCCTCTGAAAAATCGTAAATGCGCTTTTCCGAGGTATCAAGTCCGTTAATCCTTATATCCTGAAGAGCCCCTGCAAGGCCTGTAATAAGCTGCTTTTTGCGAGCATAGAGAGTCTCTATTTTTTCATCAAAACCCTTGTAAATCTCCTGCGCTGCTCTGCCAAGTCCAACAATTCCGGGAACGTTCAGTGTACCCGAGCGCATGCCGCCCTGCTGGCCGCCGCCGTAGCTTATGGGAAGAATTCGAACTCCGTCTCTTACATATAAAAAGCCGATGCCCTTGGGACCGTGTATCTTATGACCGCTGACGGACATCATATCTATTCCGAGGTTCTTGGGAATAATCATCTGTTTCCCGTATCCCTGAACGGCGTCCACATGGAATAGAATCTTGGGATTAGCCGCATGAATGATTTTTCCTGCTTCCTCAAGAGGCATCACTGAGCCAAGCTCATTGTTGACCGCCATGATTGAGACAAGGATAGTGTCCTCTCTGATAGAATTCTTAAGCTCATCAAGGTCTATGACGCCCTTCTCATTGACGCCAAGGTAAGTCACCTCAAAGCCCTGATCCTCAAGATACTTCATGGAGTTCAGGATTGCCGGATGCTCAACGCTTGTGGTGATGAGGTGCTTCCCCTCTCTGTGATGAGCCATTGCTCCGCCGATTATGGCTGTATTATCGGACTCTGTGCCGCCTGAAGTGAAAAGTATTTCCTTCGGCTTCGCCTTGAGAGTCTTTGCAATTTTCTCTGTTGCTTCCTTTACAAATTGTTCTGCCACAACTCCCTTGTGATGCATGCTGGAAGGATTACCGTAATCCTCGGTCATCATTTGGAGAGTCAGCTTCGCCACGTCGTCATAAACGCGCGTAGTGGCGGAATTATCTAAATATATTTCCATTGTTTGCCTTTCATTCCCCTCATCCGTCAGCTTCGCTGACACCTTCTCCCCTAGAAGAAGGCATAGCATTGTATTCAAACTTCAAGATTATACATTAACCATGCGAGCATTGTAAAGCCTGCGGTTTCTGTGCGCAAAATGCGCTTGCCCATGGTGATGGTCTTAAAACCTGCCTCACCGGCATAGCTTACCTCTTCATCGGCGAAGCCGCCCTCAGGTCCGACGAATATTCCGATGCTCTGTCCTGGCTCAATCGAATCGATGACTTCCCTGGTGTATTCCATGCCCTCTGCCATCTCATAGGGAAGAAGCTTCACATCAAGACTCTCAGCATATTTAACTGCTTCCTTGAAGGTCATGGGCGCTTTAACCTCGGGTATAACTCCGCGCTTACTCTGCTTAGCAGCGGCTTCCGATATGGCATTCCATCTCTTAATTTTATTCGCCGCGCGCTTTTCATCGAGCTTCACAACGCTTCTTTTCATGGAAACCGGTATTATCTCAAAAGCACCAAGCTCCACGGCCTTCTGGATTATGAGTTCCATCTTGTCCGCCTTGGGAAGTCCCTGGAACAGATATATCTTAGAAGGAAGCTCTGCGCCGGATTCCTTAATGAAGCGCAGTTCCCCGATAAGTTCGGTGTCGGAGATCGATTCGATGCCGAATCTGTATTCCTTCTGATCGGCGGCGTCCTCATCCATCAGGCTTACCGAGAATTCCTCGCCCGGTTTCATCCTAAGGACATTGACCATATGATTATAGTCATCGCCTGTGATTACTATTCTTTTTTGGTTGTCTATAAGTTGGGTGCTGCTTGTAAAAAAATGGTACATAGGCCCCTCAATTCTTCTTGGAAATCACACTGACCCACTCGCCCTGCTTGCAGACCTCGATAATATCAAGGCCGGCGTCCTCGTGAGCCTTTCTGATAACATCTTCCTTGGCTTCAATGATTCCGGAGGTAATGTAAATGCCGCCGGTTTTCAGAAGGCCGGGAACGATGGGTGTGAGCGGAACAAGAACGTAGGGAAGGATATTGGCTACGACGATGTCATACTTCTCCTTGCCAACCTCTTCCTGAACCTTCTCATCATCTATAATGTTTCCGATTATAAGGTCAAAATCCTTATCTGCGATGTCGTTGTTTTTCTTATTATCATCTACTGCCGGCTCTGAGCAGGGATCAAGGTCTGTTCCGACGCAGTGGCCTGCTCCGAATTTCATTGCAAGAATGGATAGCACTCCGCTTCCGGTTCCGATGTCGAGCACCTCTGCTTCGGGAGTCATATATTTCCTAAGAGCCCTTATGCAAAGCTGAGTGGTCTCGTGCATTCCTGTACCAAACGCGGTTCCGGGATCAATATGAAGTGTGATGTTCGCTTTTTTCTTATCCTCCTCGTCGGGAGTCTCCCAGGAAGGAATTACCAGAACATCATCCACCAGGAACTTATGGAAATACTGCTTCCAGTTGTTAATCCAGTCGATATCCTCAGTCACATCAACGGAAATCGTTCCGTCGCCTATATCGGAAAAGCTTGAAAGCTCATCGAGAACTCCCCTAATCTCCTGCTTTATCTGATCGGGAGTCTTCTTTATTTCAACCTCTTCACCGTTATCATCATACTCGTGGACGGTCAGCATATTGTCGTCGTCGACTTCGAGAAAAAAGTTCAGATATGCAACACCCTCCTCACCCGGAGCTATTACCGCGCAGCTGTCAACACCTGTCTCCTCATCATCCGCATCCTGAAGATCATCCGTAAACATCTGCTCCTTGTCGGCAGCTGTGAGAGGGGCATTATCCTCTATCTGCGCACCTTCAAGACCGATATCCATCATACTGCTGACAATGATATCCTCTGACTCTTCGTTTGTTCTGATTCTAAAACGCATCCACTTCATAGTTTTACTCCGTTTTTCTAATCTATTTTCAGGAAAAGTATATATAAGTACAATAACAGAAATAGCGGGGAGCTTGTACTCCCCGCTCTGTAATTATGTTTTATTTCTTCTTACCGAAAAATCCGCCCTTTTTCTTACCGCCATCATCATTTCCATCCTTATCTCCGGAAATGCTGTCGGCAGCATGCAAGCTGTCTCCGGTCTTCTCATCAAACTGCTTAAGGAGCTCCTTCGCTTCCTTGGAAAGCTTATCCGGAACCTGAACTACAAGAGTAACATAGTGGTCACCTCTTACATCCTTGTTCCTGAGTGTCGGAACACCCTTTCCGCGAAGTCTTACTCTCGTATCTGTCTGAGTACCTGCCTTAACATCATAGAGCACCTTACCGTCAACGGTATCAATAGCAACCGTTCCGCCGAGTGCAGCTATTGCATAAGACATAGGAACTGTTGAGAAAATATCATAATCCTGTCTCTGGAAAATAGGATGATCCTGTACGATAACCTCTACAAGAAGATCTCCTCTCGGTCCGCCGTTTCTGCCGGGCTCACCCTTTTCACGGATACGAACGCTCTGTCCGTTATCAATACCTGCGGGGATTGAAACCTGAATTCTCTTGTTGCTTGCAACATATCCTGTTCCGCCGCAATCGGTACACTTATCCTTAATTACCTTACCGCTTCCGTTACAGTCGGGACATGTCTGAACATTTCTGACTGTGCCGAAGAAGGACTGCTGTGTGAATACAACCTGACCTTTACCACCGCACTTGGGACACATCTGAGCTGTTGTTCCCGGCTTAGCACCGGTTCCCTTACAGGTCGGGCAGGGATCCTTAAGTCTAAGTTCCAGTTCCTTCTCACATCCGAAAACTGCTTCCTCAAAGGTTATACGAACGCTGGCACGAATATTTGCTCCCTTTGCAGGGCCGCTCCTCGCACCCTGGCTCCTTCTGCCACCTCCGAAGAAATCTCCGAATATATCACCGAATATATCGCCAAAGTCTGCTCCACCGAAGTCGAATCCGCCATATCCGCCGGCACCGCCCTCAAATGCAGCGTGACCGAACTGATCATACTGACGTCTCTTCTCAGGATCGCTCAAAACCGCATACGCCTCGGATGCCTCCTTGAACTTGTCTGCTGCAGCTGCATCTCCGGGGTTCATATCCGGATGGTACTTCTTTGCAAGCACACGGTATGCTTTTTTTATTTCATCATCACTGGCTCCCTTGCTAACTCCAAGGACCTCGTAATAATCGCGCTTCTGATCTGCCATGTGTCTCTCCTAATTTACGCTAATTGCCCAATACATCTTATCTGATGTATTGGGCATTAGCAATCATTAAATTATTAAACTTTTATAAACCCCTCATCCGGCGCTTCGCGCCACCTGTCTACGCTCCGCTTCGGTCCGCGCTAAACCGACGTCCCCCGGACGTCGAGCGCCCCCAGGGGGAAGGCTATGGGTTTTAAACTTCCCTATAGTCGCCGTCAACTACGTCGTCTGCATTACCTGCATCTGAGCTCTGAGCTGAGCCGCCCATGCCGCTCATGTCAGGGCCTGCACCCTGAGCACCTGCTGCGCCCTGAGCACTCTCATAAACCTTAGCGAAGAGAGCCTGAGCATCAGTCATGAGTTTCTCCTTCTGGCTCTTGATTGTGTCGATCTCGCTGTCTGTAAGCTCACGATCCTTAGTCTGCTCAAGAGTATCCTTGAGAGCCTTGAGGTCATCCTCTACAGTCTGCTTCTGAGAAGGATCGATCTTGTCGCCAACTTCCTGAATAGCCTTCTCTGTCTGGAATACGAAGGAATCAGCTTCGTTTCTAGCGTCAATGCCTTCCTTACGCTTCTTATCCTGAGCTTCGTACTCAGCAGCTTCCTTGATAGCCTTATCGATATCCTCGTCAGACATGTTGGAGCCAGCTGTGATTGTGATGTGCTGCTCTTTACCTGTTCCAAGATCCTTAGCGGATACGTTAACGATACCGTTTGCATCGATATCAAATGTAACCTCGATCTGCGGAACACCTCTCATTGCCGGAGGGATTCCATCAAGACGGAACTGTCCGAGTGACTTGTTGTCCTTAGCGAACTGTCTCTCACCCTGAAGAACGTTGATATCAACGGCTGTCTGGTTATCAGCTGCAGTTGAGAATACCTGGCTCTTCTTTGTAGGAATAGTTGTGTTACGCTCGATAAGTCTTGTAGCAACACCACCCATTGTCTCGATTGAAAGTGAAAGAGGTGTTACATCAAGAAGAAGGATATCGCCTGCACCTGTATCGCCTGCAAGTTTACCACCCTGGATACCTGCACCTACTGCTACGCACTCATCGGGATTAAGGTTCTTTGACGGCTCATGTCCTGTGAGCTGCTTAACCTTCTCAACTACGCAGGGAACACGTGTTGAACCACCTACAAGGAGAACTTTTCCAAGGTCTGAATAGTTAAGGCCTGCATCCTTCATAGCGTTCTGTACCGGAATAGCACTTCTCTCTACGAGGTCGTGGATAAGCTCCTCGAACTTAGCTCTTGTGAGATCCATATCAAAGTGCTTGGGGCCTTCTGCTGTAGCTGTGATGAAAGGAAGGTTGATGTTGGTTGTTGTGGAAGAAGAAAGTTCCTTCTTAGCCTTCTCAGCTGCTTCCTTAAGTCTCTGCATAGCCATCTTATCGCTTGAAAGGTCTACGCCTTCCTTAGCCTTGAACTCAGATACCATCCAGTCGATGATCTTCTGGTCAAAGTCGTCACCACCGAGGTGTGTGTCACCGTTTGTTGAAAGAACTTCGATAACACCGTCACCTATATCGATGATTGATACGTCGAAGGTACCACCACCAAGGTCGTATACCATGATCTTCTGCTCTTTTTCGTTATCAAGACCGTAAGCAAGAGCTGCTGCTGTAGGCTCGTTGATAATACGCTTTACTTCAAGACCTGCAATCTTACCTGCATCCTTTGTAGCCTGACGCTGTGCGTCATTGAAGTATGCGGGAACTGTGATTACTGCCTCTGTTACTTTTTCGCCGAGATACTGTTCTGCGTCTGCCTTCAGCTTCTGGAGAATCATAGCTGAAATCTGCTGAGGTGAATACTTCTTGCCGTCGATTGTGCGGCCGTTGTCTGTACCCATATCTCTCTTGATTGATGAGATTGTGTTCTCAGCGTTTGTTACTGCCTGACGCTTAGCGGGCTCACCTACGAGACGCTCGCCATTCTTTGTGAAAGCTACAATTGAAGGTGTTGTTCTTGCACCCTCAGCGTTAGCGATAACGGTGGGCTGACCACCTTCCATAACAGCTACGCAGCTGTTGGTTGTTCCTAAATCGATACCTATGATCTTACTCATTTTATTTTCCTCCGTTTAATTTCAAGACCCCTCATCCGGCACTTCGTGCCACCTTCTCCCAAGGGAGAAGGCTTATTTGAGGTGGCATTTCTTGTAAAATTGTTCTATATATTACTTCGCAACGGCAACCATGCTGTGTCTGAGCACTGTGTCGTGATACATATAACCCTTCTGAAGCTCCTGTGCCACGAATCCTTCCTCGACATCTTCGCTCTCAACCTGCATTACAGCGTTGTGGAAATTAGGATCAAATTCCTTTCCAACGGCTTCGATGGGAGTTACACCAAGATCCTCAATCTGCTTCATAAGCTGCTTGTATATCATATTCATTCCGTCTGCAAAAGCGGAATTCTTCTCTTCTTCAGGGACAGCAGCAAGTCCTCTTTCGAAGTTATCTACAACAGGGAGAATTTTCTCAAGTACACTGGATGCTCCCTGGTTGAACATCTGCGCCTTTTCTCTGTCGGTTCTTGTTCTGAAGTTCTCAAACTCAGCAAGCTGGCGCATGTACTTATCCTGCATCTCTTCAAATTTTTCTTTGTAAGGGTTCTTCTTTTCCTTTTTACCGAAAAGACCTTTCTTCTCACCCTCGGCGTTTTCAGTGTTCTCGGCACCTTCTACGCTCTCAGCAGCCTCTGCTACAGCTTCGGCAGCCTCTTCCTCTGCGGCCTCGGCAACCTTGTTTGCTGCATCAGCTACCTTTTTAGCCTTCTCGGCAACTTCCTGCTGAAGTTCCTTTGCAGTTTTCTTACCGGACACTGTATTTGTATCCTTCTTAACTTCCTTACTCACTTAAATACTCCTTATGGTTCTATTCTTTTTTATATAAATCATCCAGAGCTCTCATCATATTCTTAAGTGCTCCGACAACTTTGTCGTAATCCATTCGCTTAGGTCCGATAACTCCTACCGTTCCTCTCATGCCCTCTCCGAGATCGTAGGTCGCTGTTACAACGCTGCAATCCTTCATGGACTGAACCGGAGACTCATTACCGATGTAAACCTGTATACCTGTCTCCTCTGAGGAGGACTGAAGCGCATTCTCAACGATACTTGTAAGATCGCTCTTATCCTCAAAAGTGGTTATGAGGTCACTTGCTCTCTCCTTATCAGCAAGCTCGGGATATCTGAAAATGTTGTTCGCACCGCTGGTGTAAATCTGAAGGTCCTCATCCTCCGTAATGGCATCTCCGGCTGTATCGAGTATCTTGTCGATTATCTCGCTGTGGATACCCGCCTCCTGCTTCATCGCAGTTATAAGTCCGAGGTTAATGTCCTCTACGGAAAGTCCTGCAAGTCTGGTATTAAGCAGGATATTGAGCTTAAGCATATCCGCTTCGGAAAGCTCCTGCTCCACCTCAACCATTCGGTTCTTAATTACGTTTCCTTCTATTACTATAGTGGTAAGAATGTGTTCCTCATCCACTCTGGAAAGCTGTACGAATTTCAGCTTATTCCTTCTGATCATGGGTGCTGAGATCATTGAAGCGTAGTTGGTATCAACCGCCAGGGTCTTGGCAACCTGCTTAAGGAGCTTCTCAAGCTTCTCTTCTTTATCAAGAAGCATCTCCTTCATGTTCTCAACTTCCTGTTCCTTCTCAGCGAGCATCTCATCTACATAAACTCTGTAGCCCTGATCTGACGGAATACGTCCCGCGGAAGTATGAGGCTGCAATATAAGTCCCATCTCCTCAAGATCCGCCATCTCGTTTCTGATGGTAGCCGAACTGAGATTAAGATCCGTGTACTTGGAAATCGTCCTACTGCCCACCGGCTCGCCTGTCTCGAGGTAATTGCGAACAATTGCATGCAGTATTTTCTTTTTTCTGTCATCCAGTTGCATCACAAACCTCCTTTTTGATGTGTTAGCACTCAACGTCATTGAGTGCTAACATCTTCTGAGAATAAATTACCACTATAAATTATTAATGTCAATAAAAAACCCCAAGGATTTCTCCCTGGGGACGAATAATCTACATATATGTGATAAAGTCCCGGCCTGCAGCAAGCAAGCTTGCCAGGCCGGGACCTTCCATCCTTGTTTATCACATCCCAAAATCAGCATGAACCTCGCCGTTAACAACGAAGTATACTCTTTCCTCTTCGGGCTTTACATAAAGCTCAAGAGTCTTGATCTCGGAAACTTTTCTTCCCATATCATACTGCCATACATTCTTGGCATTCTCGATAAAGGTGTCATATGTAACGCTCTTATCAGCATACTGAAGAACGATATTTGTCTTTGTTGCAGGAGCCTTTGCAGCTGTTGTCTTCTTTGCTGCGGGCTTCTTAGCTGCTGTAGCTTTCTTTGCTGCTGTAGCTTTCTTTGCTGCAGGCTTCTTAGCTGCGGGCTTAGCTGCTGCCTTAGTCTCAGTCTTCTTGGCTGCTGCCTTGGTTGCTGTAGCCTTTTTAGCAGGTGCTGCCTTCTTTGCTGCAGGCTTCTTCTCTTCCTTCTTATCAGCTGCCTTGGTCTCAGTCTTCTTAGCTGCTGCCTTAGTTGCTGTAGCCTTCTTTGCTGCGGGCTTCTTTGCTGCTGCCTTCTTTGCTGCAGGCTTCTTAGCTGCTGTAGCCTTCTTCTCCTCAGCCTTAGGTGCCTCTGCCTCAGCAGGCTTTACTTCATCCTTCTTTTCTGCAGCAATTACCGGTTTCTTGATAGTCGCAATCGGCTTTAAAGCTGCTTCTCTCAACTTGTCTTCAGCCATATCTCCCTCTCTTTCCGTAAGGAACGCGTGTTATGCGTTTTTGCAAATTTATCATTACGTTTTTGAGTTTAGTACATATTCTAAAAAAAGTCAACATTTATGCGCTTTTAGACCAGATTCTATTCTTGAAAGCGCCTTTTTAAGCACTTCCATGGAGGACGCAAACGAAATTCTCACGAATCCTGGGGCAAAATAAGCACTTCCGGGCATCATTGCAACACCATATTTTTCCAATAAATATTCGCATAAACGTGTATCGTCATCTATAATTCCGTAACCCTCATATTCTTTTCCGAGAAAAGCACGGATATCGAAGAACGCATAGAAGGCTCCCTGGATCTCATGGCAGATGACACCGGGTATCCCTCGCAGTTTTTCCTGGACAAAATCTCTGCGCTTCTCAAACTCTGATCTCATGAGCTCGACAGAATCCTGGGGCCCACAAAGCGCCTCAACCGCCGCATACTGTGAGATGCTCGGAGGTGTGGTAGTTGTCTGGCTCTGCACCTTCACCGCAGCGCCAATAACATCGGCTCTGCCGCAGACGTACCCAAGTCTCCAGCCAGTCATGGAATAGGTCTTGGAAAAACCGTTAACCACGATGGTTCTGTCCTTCATCCCTTCAAACGCAGAAATGCTTTTGTGGCGATTCTCACCGTATATTATTTTTTCATAAATTTCATCGGAAATAACAAAGATATCCCTGCTGATTGCAAGGTCAGAGAGCCCCTTCAGCTCATCCTCGCCGTAAACCTTGCCGGTGGGATTGTCCGGGGTACATATTATAACAGCCTTGGTGTGCTCATTTATCGCACTCTCAATGGCTTCAAGATCAAGAGAAAAATCGTCCTTCCTCTTCACAAGAACGGGCTTTGCGCCCGCAAGAGCTACCATATCGGGATAGCTGACATAGCACGGAATGGGGATTATGACTTCATCACCCTCGCCCGCAACAGCGCACAGCGCACCAAACAGCGCCTGCTTCGCACCGACGGTCACCGCCACCTCATTCATCTCATAGGTGACGCCGTTGTCCTTTTTCATCTTCTCGATTATCGCCTCCCGAAGCGGTGCGATACCGTTTCCGGTGGTGTATTTGGTGAAATTCTCATTGATTGCCCGTATTCCCGCTTCTTTGATATTGTCCGGCGTGGGGAAATCGGGCTCGCCCACATTGAGAGAAACTATGTCCTCTCCCTTCCGCCTAAGCTCCTCCACCTTTCCGAAGAGAGCCGTGGTCGGGGACATTTTTACCGCCGCCATTCTGGTAGATAATGTTGTGCTCATACTTTTTTCATACTCCTCATCCGTCAGCTTCGCTGACACCTTCTCCATAAATGGAGAAGGCATAACTACTTGTTACTTTATAAGCATCCTTCTAATTTTATGGTACGCCTTCCTGATGAACCTTCCCACCGTAATATCCAGCTTATGATACAGCCTTGAAAAAGCTGTAATGGGTGGCATTACCAGATAATCATACTCTCCTATATGCTTAAGAAGGTACTCCGGATAACTTCCGTCGACCTCCGTACGCTCAAATCTCGCATCCCTTCCGAAGATGTCTCTGCCAAGAACCAGATTATCCATAGTCTCCGCCAGGATCTCGCGGTCGTTGTACTCCTGGTGCGCAGCCGCTTTTACCTTGACGCCGATTCTCTCTACGGGGTTGGTCTCGTGCCTTCCGCCCATGTAGCCGAAATGCCAGCCGCCGTCAGCGACTCTGACAGACCTTTTATCGCAGGGTGACACCAGATCGCGTAGCCTTACGATTCCCTCGCGCGGAATATTATCTATGGAAGTAATCTTTGTTCCAAGCCACTTCCTGTCGCTCTCCGCAACCTCCGGGAACTCTCCGGTAATCGAGAGCAGCTTTCCTGACTTTTCTTCCATATTGAGGAACACATAAAAATTCCTCTGCGCCAGGTGGTAGACCTTCGTCTTATCAAAATTCTCTATGATTTTCGTAAGAACCTTTGGATTTGGAATCTCATCCACATCGCCGAAAAGAATTATGTCGTCGCTTGTCGCGCCGACTTTCTTCAGACCCTCTATCAGACGGTTTTTCTGAAAATAATCCCTCTCGTGGGTCAACGCATCCACCGGCGAATCGGTGACCACCACATACTCTATGCAGTCCAGATAATCCTTGAAAAGATCCCTGTTCTTTTCAAAGCAAAGCTCCTTCTCTTCACCCGAGAAGGTCATTGTTGACTCTTCTATAATGAACTTATCCACATAGGGACTAAGGATTCCTAACCTCAGCCTCAGGATGTCCACTTCATTAAAAAATGGAATGCAATCATATACCATTTTTTCTGATCCTCGCTTTAATCCGGGATTTCAGGCGCGTCTTCCTGCTAAGAAGCATCAGCCGCAAAACCGGCATACCCGCCACCTGATACCTGTAAACATACGCATCCTCCTCGGATGCCCAGGACGGAAGCTTGCCCTTCCCATACTCTTTATAAAAATCGGAACCCATCATCTCCTTCATCTTCCGCTTGATCTCGGAAAAAGGAAGGTCCGAATAGATAAGCTTTTTCATGCCTATCGTGCAGGTCAGGGTCTTGCGCTCGTTTATAACCTCAGTAAAACCACCCTTTGCCCACTTTTTCGCATAATCGTCCAGAACCTCGAAGGCCTTCTCCTGGTTCTCCATAAAGTTTTCATGATAACCGCCCGTAAGCCCCTCTTCGTTTATTCTGTAAAAATACAGTATCCTGTCGAGATATGCAATGCTTTTTGCTTTATCAATTATTTCAGCGGTCTGCAGAAGGTCCTCTCCGTAATTGAGCTTCCTGTTCACCGTCTCCTCGATGCGGCCCGCAAGCTCCTTCCCTATGCACTTGTTCCACATGGCATTTAGCATATCACCGGAGCACATTATTTCATAGAACTTCTTCTTGCCGTCGCCCGAATAAATCTTGCCCTCTTTAAAGGGAAAAGGAAACATCTTCGACTCGGGAGTGCTCATCTCTGCAGCATTATACAGTATTATCTCAGGCCTCTTACCTTTTCTTTCATATTTAGAAGCCGCTTTCTGAAGCTCAGTGAATATCCCCGGAGCCACGGCGTCATCAGCATCCATGAAAACAAGATAATCTCCCGAAGCTCTCTTTATCCCCTCCTGCCTCGCATCGTAGGCGGACGCAGGGCCCATATGCACCGTCTTTACAAACGGAAAACGGTTTGCAAGTTCGCCGCATATATAGCCGCTTCTGTCTGTGGAGCCGTTTTCAATAAGAAGAACCTCGATACAGTTCTCCATCCCCTCAGCAGCCTTTACTATAGAAGATGTCGCTTCACTTATGTACTTTTCAGCATTGTGAACAGGCACTATTACCGAAAACTTCATGTTATATTGTGCTCCCTCTTCCACTTTTCACTTCTTCTCCAGAACAGCAAGGGCCTTACGGCCATCTTGAATCTCTTTGCAGGGCTGTAGAAATGCGGATATCCCTCATTTTCTCCCCACCATTTATGAAAAACGAAGGGCTCTACTCCCTTGTTCTCCGGAAGCGGATGCTCCCTTCCAAACTTAACTGCGCTATCTAAATCAGCCCACTTAAGGCCGTCCTTTTCCATCTGATTTTTGCAGTGACAACAAAGGAAAATATCCTCATTGAAAAATCCGTCGTACACCTTAACCCAGGGAAGGTCGTGCTCCTTAGGATAATCAAGAAGTCTCTTGGACCTGATGGATACGCTGTTTCCGACTCTGCAGATGTTGCCCTCGCTGTCCCTGTAGGCATAGTTATTTTTCGGAAGAGGCCAGGGGGAGCCTATATAATCGTAGTTAAGAAAGCTCTCGTCCCAGTTTTCCGGATGTATCACAAAGCCGTCCGCATGCACAATAAGAACAAAGTCCGTCTTAATGTGATCGCGAAGCTCATATACCATTTTGTAATTGAATTTGTCGATGTCATCGAGTTTTGATGTGTAGCTGAAGCGTATGTCCTTTGGAAGATAAAACGGCTTTTTATCCGTAATCAGGACCGCGTCGCCGAATTCGATATCGCGCATGCTGTACTTCATCGCCTGCACGGTCTCATATACATCTACACTTGTCATCGCTGCAATCGTGACTCTCGGAAGCTGCAGCTTCTTTGTATTATTCATATATCCTCTATTTATCCGAAGGTTTTTATTATTCCGGTTCTCCTTAAGAAGGAGCGCCACATTTTCTTAAAGAAGAACACTCCATACAAAAGTCTTCTCCTTATATTCTGGAAAAATTCCCTTACTGCTCCCGGCCTTACATTTCTTCTTGCATAAAGTGCTGAGTGCTTCTTGTATTCCGCCAGTTCAGCTCTGCATTCATCGGCGCTAAAGAGCCTTCCCTTTTTATCCTGATAGGTAAGGAAGCTGTAAATATTCTGCTCCGATGACCAAAAACCGTCGGAAATATTGTGTCTTGCCCAGTACTTCGGAGCGATAGCGTATATTAATTCAGTGCTAGACATTACGGGCATCATCGCAAAGGATGAATTCGAAAGAATGAGGTATCTCGCATTTTTTATGGTGACGTAGTCCTTGCCCATGTCGAAGTGGTGACACTCATACTCGGGAAGCACCTTCCTTGCGGCCTCCTCATCCTCGGTTATTATCATGAACCTCATATTCGGGTTCACCTTTTTCATGTTCTCGATGGCATTTAGCCAGTACTTTCTATCAAGGAAAAGCTCAGGGCAGCTTGTATACTCTCCGCCTCTCATGTTAATGATGCAGAGGTCGTCCGCGGTGTATTCGTAGGACTCTGCCTCCTCCTTCACATGGAGCCAGTCCTTAATCTTATCGCGGTACTTCTCAAAATAGGACTGATCCTGGAGATTCCCATATATAAGAGTATTGTCTTCAATTTCAAAAAGCCTCGGGTCAGCCCCCGAAATATAGCAGCCATTGGTCATGTCATGAACCGAATTCCCCATGAAAAGTCTGTCATCCTGCTCATGGAAAATCGTGAATTTATCCATGTCTTCACGCGGGATCTCAGTTCCGAGATCTATGTCCATGAAGTACATGCCCTTATTGGAATGGAAAACGTTGCCGACCTGCCCCGGGTTCACAAACCCGAAGGGGACGCCCCGCTCCTCAGCCATGCATCTTGTGACCACGTAGAAAAACAGCTGATTTCCAAGGCCGTAGCCCTTAATAAATTCTGCACCTATCATAAAAACTCTTCCTCATACCACTGTTGGAACATCAGGATGTACCAGATTTGGATCCTGTAGATGCCCCTCTCGGTAAAGTCTGTCCAGATTTTCTCGACAACCTCCGGGTCAAGAATACCCTGCTGCCTGATTTTTTCCTTATTAAGAAGGCCCTCGGCCCAGTCGCGGAGGTCGCTGTCAAGAAGCCACTTCTCAATCGGAATCGAAAAGCCCTTCTTCGGGCGCTCCATCATTTCCTTCGGAACGTAGCGGTAGAGCACGTCACGAAGAACCTTCTTACCCACCTTGTCGTCGCGAAGGTACTGAATCGGAAGACTCCAGGCGAACTCAATCACATCCCTGTCAAGCATCGGCACACGCGTTTCAAGCGATACCGCCATCGCTGTTCTGTCCACCTTCACAAGGATATCGTCGGGGTGGTAGACCAGCATATCCATAAGCATGCACTGGTGATTTACTTCCTCGAGGAATCCGTTTGGAAGCTCCGTGTATTTATAGGGAATGGTTCCTCTCTTAAGCGCAATCCTCTTTGTAAGCGGATCCGTCTCATGCTCCATTCTATGTATGTCAACGGGTCCCTCGGCGCCAAGGAGTGTCCCCTTTATTCTGTAAATATCTTTATTTTTAAGGGGTGAATTCAAGACTATCGAGCTAGCAACCTTCCTTATAGGATAGGGCACGCCGTGCATCTTCCCCCAGATTCTGCTGATGGATTCATAGGAGGTATAGCCGCAGAACAGCTCATCTCCGCCGTCTCCGGAAAGGGATACGGTCACGTGATCCCTCGTCATCTTGCTCACAAGATATGTGGGAATCTGTGAAGAATCCGCAAAAGGCTCGGCAAACATATGCGCAAGTCCGGGAATAACGGCCTTGGCATCTTTTTCCGTAATATAGAGCTCTGTGTGCTCGGTGCCGAGGTGCTTTGCAATCTCAGCCGCGTAAACCGCCTCGTTGTAGGCCTTGTCCTCCATGCCGATGGTGAAGGTCTTGACCTTCCCGGGCTCAAGTGACTGCATAAGTGCCACCGTCGTGCTGGAGTCGATTCCCGCTGATAAAAAGGCTCCGACAGGAACATCCGCAACCATCTGGCCTTTTATTGATTCCTTCAGAAGTCTTTCAAGCTCGTTCGCCGCTTCCTCGCTGCTGCCGGTAAACGGATTTTCCTGACCTCTCTTGGCGGTCTCCTTCATAGACCAGTAGGTAGTGGTCTGTGTACCAAGGTCCTTTAAGCTGACTGTCATGAAAGTTCCGGCCTCGAGCTTGTTTATTCCTTTATAAATAGTGTAAGGTGCAGGGATATAGCCCTCCACAAAATAGATATCAAGAACGTCAGTGTTTATGGCATTGTCGAAGCCATCCACAACCCTGAGGCACCCCAGATCGGAAGCAAAAGCGAAGGCTCCCGCAACTTTTCCATAATATAAAGGCTTCTCTCCGACTCTGTCTCTGGCAAGAGTAACTGTCTCATTTCTCTTATCATAAACCGCGATGCCGAACATGCCCTTGCACATTGAAAGGGCTTCCTTCATTCCGTAGTGCTCGATCGCCTCAAGAAGAACCTCAGTGTCCGAGCTTCCCCTGAAATCTCCCGCAGCAGCAAAACTGTCATCCAGAAGCTTTTTCTTTACATCTTTGTTGTTATATATCTCGCCGTTGTAGACCATCACAAGGTTCCCGGAATGGCTGACCATAGGCTGGGCACCGTTCTTGGAAAGGTCCACAATAGAAAGGCGCCTGTGTCCAAGCGCCACTTCACTATTTTCACTTACATAAATCCCATCATCATCAGGTCCTCTGTGAATCATGCGGTCATTCATCTTCTGAATATTCGCGCGCGCATCACCTGAGAACTTCAAAAGTCCTGATATTCCACACATATGTAGATGTCCTCATTCCTAGTGCTAACTTTTCCCTAATAGTACCATATATTCGGGGATAATGAAATTTTAATTTGTTCGCGATGCCGCTTGCCTCCTGACTTTTATGCAGTTCCCGTGAAGTAAGGCAGACGTGGTTTTAGCTATTGCAATGTAATTCGCAGAGATATAATAGTAGTATGAAGATGAGATGCAATAAATGATTCAAGCTCAAAAGGAAGCCGGATCTATATGAGTGGTAATGAGAAAAAGATCATTATAATTTTGATAATAACCAGTATCATTGCAATCATTGGGGCACAGATTTATAAGACAGCAACAGTCTTCAAATATGAGGACCATCTTGATGAAGTTATAATTTCCGTGGACGATAACAGTCTGACACTGCGTGAATTTGGCTATTACATATATACGACTGAAGAGTTCGTCCAAAAACAGGCTGTTTTATATGATCCCGAGGACCCGCTGCATTGGTGGAACACGCATTTTTCTGCCGGACTAGATTCACAGTTTGTCAGTGAACTGGCTATGAAAACGGCTATCAATACGTATTTGTCACATGCAATCTATTACGCCGAAGCACAAAAGGCCGGTATGGCATTAAGCTCCTCTGAGGAAGAAGCTGCACAGTCAGAAGCAGATGAAATGTATCAGAAAATGAGTCCTCTTCAGCTTAAGAAAACAGGGCTTAATGAGTCGCTTATTTATTTTGCATTGTGCAGGAAAAAACTTGCATCAAAATATGCCGAAGATTTGGCGACGAATATCGATTTTTCAGGATATGAAGATGATCTGGGATCCCTGCTTAGCGGAGACGGGGATTATTTTCAGAATGTTATCCTGCCGCAGCACAACGTGGTGATAAATGAAAAGCTTATGAAAAATATAAAGATTGGAAGAATTACTGTAAACAACACATGAACTGCTCTCCTCGTAAGACAAACTGCCGAGTTAACGTTCTGATTTATTCTGAAATTTAATCACAAATTTGAATTTATATAAGCGTATAACCTCTGAACCCGCGCACGGAATAGTACGAATCCGCCCCGTTATGGAATGTAAAAACCCTTCCGTAACGTCGTTCGCAGAACAATGCACCGCCCTTGTCGCGAATATCATCCGGCGTAGTGATCCAACTTGACGTTTTCAAATCAAATTCCCCGAGACTTTGCAGTCGGCGATAGAGTTCCTCCGTCATGATCAAAACGCCGATTTCTTTTGCTTTCCATTCGGCGCTGCCTGATGGCGGGTTTTTAGCACGCCCCTGTAATGCCTTTTCGTCATAGCACAGGCTTCTGCGCCCAGAAGGGGACTCCTTTGCGCAGTCGCAGAAAATTAGCTTTCCCGTCTTTTCGTCATAGCCGATGGTATCCGGTTCTCCGCCGCTCTCCTCCATCCTTCTCAAAACATCCATGGAGCCCTGATGCTCAAGCAAACGTTTCTCCACGTCAAGCCAACTCAGTTCCATATGAAGATTCTTATTATCCTGAAACCTCGCTTTTAATATTTCTAACATAGTTTCCCCCTCCAATCTCCGATTGGGAATGAACCATTCCCAAGGATTTTATAACTCGTTACAATTTATTATTTCATCATCCGCAAACCCATGTAAATACTAAATTTGCGGTTGTTTACCTTTCCCTTATGATTTCCCTTGTGTTATATGGTCGACATCCCTGTTTCCCGGTACAAACTGTTCCGAAGAAGGCTGAGCCCGAGGTCAGAAGGATAACAGAATTCGATATGATTATTTTATCCTTTTTTAATTTGTTTTTAGATGAGATGGAATAGATAATAATTATTAGAGGAATGTTATATGACGTATTGTGTTATTGATGTGTTTTTGGTGAAAATCTTATAGAGTATTGTTCTTCACACCTTAAGGAAGTGATTTCTTAGGGTGTGTTTTTTATTGGTACTGAATTGTAGATATATAGTTATGAAGCCTCAATTTAGCCGGCATATTTATGCTATACGTGACAAAAAGGAGAGTGGGCAGATTTGAAAACAAACACTACAACTAAACACGCCATTATATGGAAATCATATGTGAGACTTGCTCTGGTGAATATGGTGGCTTATGTAGTTTCAAATATCTGCTGCTTTATCGATAATATCGTGATTGGCAGATTTCTTGGCGAGCATGCTCTGGCAGCGGTAGGTCTGTTCTCGCCGGTGCTGGTACTTTCGGGACTGGCATTTGTAATAATTGCGGGAGCAGAAATACTGATAGGCACACTTATTGGAGCTGGTAAGCAGGATAAAGTTACTTCACTTTTTACAAGCTCTTTTATAACAATTGCCTTTATCTGGGCTGCTATTTCTATTGCGCTTTTAATTGCAAGAATTCCTCTTGCTGGATTGCTGGGCGCAAGAGGAGAGTCAAAAGAACTTCTTGAACAGTATATTGCCGGATATTCATTTAACTTATTGTTTGCTGCCCTCAGCTCTCTTCTTATTTCAGTTGCTTCTTTTAATAATGCGATTAAAAGGTCTTATATAGCTACAACTGCGCTGTTCTTTTGCGATGTCGTTTTTGATGTCCTTTTTGTTAATATCCTTGGGATATTCGGGGTAGGACTTGCATCTACCCTGAGCAGTCTTGTTGCTTTTCTTATACTTTTACCTGCTTATACGAATAAGGAAAAGACTGTTCACATTGAAAAGACAGCGTTTGATAAAGAATTATTGGCAGAGGCTGTAAGAAGAGGGGCTCCCACTCTTCTGTTTAATATCGGAATTTTTGTCAAAAACAGTCTCATAAATTATTCATTGCTTAGATATGTGGGCGTGGAGAGCATAGCTGTTGCAAGTGTTTTAGTTGCCATGTGCGGTTTGGTGGGGGCTGTCACAGTAGGCTGTTACAGTGCGCATTCTGCGCTTACCAGCCTTTACTATGGTGAAGAGGACCGTGAAGGGTTCATTGATGTGTTTAAGACTGCTTTAGTGGCTGGTGTAGCATGTACTACGCTTGTGGTGACATTTTTGGCTGTCTTTTCATCTCGGCTTTCAGATATTTTCTTCAGTCCGGGTACCGAAATATATGAAATGGGAAGGACTATGTTTACTATAGGTTTCTGGTTTTCCCTGTTTAATGTATTCCTGAACCTTCTTATGAATTCATATAAAATCCAGGGAAGAATGAAGCTTGTAAATATCATCTCTTTTGCTGAGGTGGCCATGATAGGCATTTTAACGCTTCTGACAGTTCCTTTATGGGGAAGCAATGGAGCATGGCTTGCCAATATGTGGAGTGATATTCTTTCAATTATCATTGTGATCATTTCGGTATTTGCATATACAGGCAGTGCCGACTTAAGCATCCCGTCATTATTAAAGCTTCCGCCGGACTTTGGTGCTTCCAAAGAGGAATTTGAGGAATATTCCGTACAAACGAAGGAAGAAGTGTCAGAGATCTCACAGAAAGTGATTGATTTTTGTCGCTCAAGGGATATTGACCATAAAAAGGCGCTATGGGTCGGTTTATGTATTGAAGAGCTTGCTGTAAACATTATTGATCACGGCGGATTTAAGCGTGGGCATAACAGCATAGCAATAAGGGTCGTAAATAAAGAGGAAGGTGAGCTTACAGTAAGGATACAGGACGATTGCATTAGATTTGACCCTAGAAGCTATCTGAATATGTTCAACACCGATTCACCTGAGGAGCATATTGGACTTCGCATGGTAGCAAAGCTGGTAGATAGCATCAATTACTATAACAATGCCGGTATTAACACTTTAATAATGAAATTATAAAGTGCCAATACTAAATCAAAGATATGATCTCCTTATCCGGTTTATCAATTTCCTTAATGTCCGTGACTCTGCATACAGGGATATTTCGTTGCATTTCATCATCAAACCTTATTCTAAGGATTCCTGATATTTCAACCCATTCCCGGTCATCAATTTGTATTTCGGACCGTTGGAAAATTGACTGCATAATCAATTCATTTATCTGATATAATATGTAATAGATGTGATTGTTTTAGCGACAAATATCTATCTGTTTTCAGAAAAGTGTTTGGTCGCGCTAACGGTGCCGGCAATACAGGAGGGGGTATTATGTATATTGCGATGCATTGTATTAATGCAAACAATTCCGAACTGGATGAGATTTGCAAGTTTTACGGAATTCACTACGACAACATGTACAAATCATGTGTGATATCTACCGATCATCAGCATCATGATTTTGTAGTATCTATGCTTGAAGAAGATTACAAGGACTTCTATCGCCAGGTTCTTACGGCGCTTGCAGCTGAGGGCGGTCAGGTAATGGAGATTACCAAGGGCAAGGTTTTCAGGTGCAGGAAAAATGAAATCAGGCACGGTGAGAATCAAAAGTGCGAAATTAAAAGATTGTAATTCATTTTAAAATGAGATCGAAAAGATCACTGAAAGAGACCGAAAAAGGTCTCTTTTTCTTTGTCTTTTTATTGAATGAAAAAAGGCGTTGTGCTAGAATTTCCAAATGAGGGAGCTAATTTAAAAGACTTTTTACTGTCATGGGGAAATCTAATCTATATATTTCCGGGCATTCGTCCGCTCTTTTCCTTGTCAGCAAAAAGAAAAATGTTTTTTGGAGGAAATATTAAGATGTATGAAAAAAGATTTGATCCTATGACAGGGAAACCGCTTAACCCGGATTCTGTCAATCAGCAGGCTGAAAATCAACAGCCTGTCAATCAGCAACCAAACAATCAACAGACTTACGGAACACAGCAGACCTATGGACCCCAGCAGACTTACGGAATGCCGCAGAATAATGCTACCCAGCAGACCTACAGTGCGCCGCAGAATTACACATACGATCCTGCAGCAATCGAGAAGGCACAGTCAGATAAGAACAAGAAGCTTGCTTATGTGCTTCTTGGAGTTTGCGCAGTTTTATTTATGGTAGTTCTTGGCTTTGGTGCGTTTACTGTCATGAAGTTTTTTGCTAAGAATTCTTCCGGCAGCGATGCAGATCAGAGAATAGAAGCAGAGGCAGAGGAGTCGGAAACAAGCGAATTTGCTTTTGATGAAGAAGGCACTACAGAGGAAGTTACAGATGAAGATGCGGCTGATGAAGCAGCTGTAGAAGAAATCCCCGGACTTCAAATGATAGAGGAACCTAACGCTGAAGATTTCCTGAGTGAAGATACGGATTCTTATACAGAAGAGGATTATACCCAGGCTGGTTCTGCAGCGGAGGCTGTTCCGGAAAATATCTACAATCTGTATACTGTTCAGTTGGGAGATGATACCTACCATATTCCTGCTAAATTGACTGATTTTCTTGAAAAGGGCTGGACTCTCCCGGATGAGAAGACAGCACAGGAGGTCCTTGCCAATCGTGAGATGGCCTCTGTTGAACTGTATTCTCCCGACGGCAGTAACAACTACTTAGATGTGGACGTTACGAATTTTGATGTTAATTCGCAGGCACTCAGAGACTGCTATGTTTCAAAAATAAGTCTTGATGACTATGTAACTGAAAAAACAGGCATAGAATTTAAATCCTATAATGGTGACTTGGTAGTTGGTAAGAGTACCAGGGAGGACATAATTGCCGCCGCGGGAGAGCCGAGTGACGTAATAGATAGCGCTGGCCATATATCGCTTTTCTATGAAGGAATAGCTGAAACATATCTTGGATCAGAGGTTATATATTATCTGGATGAAAACGATGTGCTGGACTATGTTGTTGTTCGAAGCGATAATGCTCCGGAAGATTTCGTAGCTACTGAGATAAGTGATGAAGCACCTGCTTATCTTGACCAGTATGTGGCACCTACATCTCTTGGAAATGATCCTTTCTCAGGTAATTACAAGCTTGATGGAGTACTTTACAATCTTCCGACTCCTTTCTATGAGATCACTAATAATGGATGGGATTATCCCGGAAATCCTGATGAAATAGTTGAAGCGGGCCAGATGTACAGTGTTCGTTTCGACAAAGGTGACAGGAGCCTTTATGCAACGGTTTACAATCCCTCTGAAGAGGCTACATATCTTAAGTATTCGATGATCATCAGTGTCAGTGACCCTAGAGGTCTTAGTGCTAACGATTTAGAGTTCCCGGGAGGACTGTCCGGATCCATAACAGAGGAACAGCTTCTGACATATTTGGATAAAAACGGAATCACTAACTATGACTATAACAAGGGACCCGGATGCTACCATATATATTTCGATCAGACCGGAAATGACAGAAGTATGGCAAATGACTGGTATCAGATTTTTGCAGACGGAAATGAAATAATCGACATTGAAATGCAGAACTACGGCTGGCTGAAATAAGAGCATTAAGGAAGAGACTCATACTATAAATGGTATGGGTCTCTTTTTTACATTTTATGCAAGCGTCCCCGCGAACAAATCAAACATCACTCCAGATTCTCTGCGAAGTTGCCGAAAATCCTTATGTCGGTTACGGTGCACATCAGCGCCTCCATAACTCTGTTCATGTCCTCCATCATAAGGTCTCCCGTGAATTCCGCAAAAAACATATACTGCCACTTCTGCTCGGGAATCGGGCGGGACTCAAGCCTTACAAGGTTTAGACCGTAGATTCTGAAAACCGTGAGCGCCTCGTGAAGTGCACCGGCCTTGTGCTCGGTTCTAAAGCTGATACATATCTTGTTTCTGCCCTCGCGAAGCTCCATTCTGGGAGATACAACCACAAATCTTGTGGTGTTGGTGCGGTTAGTATTGATACCTTCCTTGATGATCTTAAGGCCATAGATCTCGGCGGCACGCGATGAGCAGATTGCAGCCTTGGTCTTATCGCCAAGCTCGGCAACCATTCTCGCACTGCCCGCGGTGTCAGCCTGCGGCACGCGAACCCAGTCCCTGTGCTCATTTAAAAACTGCTCGCACTGGAATATTCCCTGCTCATGTGAGAAAACCGTCTGAATATCAGACATCTCCGCATCCGGAAGAACCATCAGACTGTGCTTTACTCTGACTGTGGTTTCGCCCACCATGTAGCACTCGTACTGCGCAAGCAGGTCGTACACCTGGCGGATTGCGCCGGTCGAAGAATTCTCTATAGGAAGAACCGCGTAGTCAGCCGCTCCGCTCTTCAAGGCTTCAAAAGTGTCCTCAAAGTGCACCAATCCCTCGCTGTTTACATCTTTTCCAAAGAAATCAATTGCAGCCATCTCGCTGTAGGCGCCGGGCTCACCCTGGTAGACTACCTTGGGGTTCTGCACGGGCTCCCTGACAACGGCAAGTGCGCTGTCCAAAAGTTCGCAGGCGCCGTCGCTCTCGCCGAGCTTTCGCTCCACGCGCTCGCGGAGCTGGGTTATGTATTTTTCGTTGATTATCTGAATCTCGTCCATCATACCTCCGACAAAACTTCCATCTTCTCCACAATCTCCTCCACATCCAAAAGCAGCTGTTTCTCGGCCTGCTTGGGATTGTTGTCCTTCACATACTTATACAAGAACAGCGAATAGGATGCAGGGCGGAAGGTAATCTTACCCTCGCAGCTCTCGATAAATGCGGGTATATTCTCCGCCTTAAGTCTCGCATTGTTGTTCATCTTGATGGCAACCTCGCCGTTGCCGCCCTTAATCTCAAGGATGTAGAGTTTATGCGCCTTCTCGCGGACAAGCGATATCCTGATCAGATTGTCCACCGACTCAGGCAGCTCGCCGAAGCGATCCCTCAGCTCATCGCGCATGTCATCGCGGTCGCCCTCGTTCTCGATCCCGGCAATTCTCTTGTATATCTCGAGCTTCTGCTCTTCATTAACAATATACTCACTCGGAATGAATGCATCAACATCGATATCGACACTTGTGGAAAAATCTTCCAGAAGGGCATCCTTCTCCTCACCCTTTTTGCGTCTGACTGCCTCTCCGAGCATTTTGCAGTAAAGGTCATATCCAACTGAAGCCATGTGTCCCGACTGGCTCTTTCCGAGAAGATTTCCCGCGCCTCTGATTTCAAGGTCTCGCATCGCAATCTTAAAGCCCGATCCAAGATCCGTGAACTCACGAATTGCAGACAACCTCTTTTCCGCAACCTCTCTTAGCATCTTGTTTCTCTTGTACATAAGAAAAGCGTAGGCGGTTCTTTTTGATCTTCCGACACGGCCTCTTAGCTGATAGAGCTGGGAAAGGCCCATCTGGTCGGAGTCGTGGATAATCATCGTGTTTGCATTGGAGATATCAAGTCCCGTCTCAATAATCGTCGTCGAAACCAGCACATTTATCTCGCCGTCTATAAAGTCGTACATGATTCGCTCAAGCTCCGACTCCTTCATCTGGCCGTGTGCAAAGGATACATTCACCTCAGGCACCAGCTTCTGAATTCTCGCCGCAACATCCGCGATGTCATTTACACGGTTGTAAACATAGTAGACCTGACCGCCGCGCGCAACCTCTCGGGCAATCGCCTCGCGCACCATCTCGTCGTTGTACTCACAGACGAAGGTCTGAATCGGCTGTCTGTCCATCGGCGCTTCCTCAAGTACGCTCATGTCCCTGATTCCAACCAGTGACATGTGAAGAGTTCTCGGAATAGGCGTTGCGGACAATGTCAGCACATCCACATTTTCCTTGAGCTTCTTTATCTTTTCCTTATGAGTTACGCCAAATCTCTGCTCCTCATCAACGACCAGGAGTCCCAAATCCTTGTAGACCACATCCTTTGATAAAAGTCTGTGCGTTCCGATAACGACATCCACGAGACCTTTTCGCAGGTCTACCACAGTCTTCTTCTGCTCGGACGCCGTCCTGAACCTGGACATCATGTCGACCCTCACAGGGAAATCCTTCATTCTCTCCGTGAAGGTGTTGTAATGCTGCTGTGCCAAAATTGTTGTGGGAACAAGTATCGCCACCTGTTTTCCGTCCTGCACCGCTTTGAAAGCTGCGCGGATAGCAATCTCCGTCTTGCCGAATCCAACGTCTCCGCAGATAAGTCTGTCCATGATTCGCTCGGATTCCATGTCGGCTTTGGTGTCCGATATAGCGGTCAGCTGATCTTCTGTCTCATCAAAAGGAAAGGCCTCCTCAAACTCCTGCTGCCATACAGTGTCGGAGCTGAACTGATATCCGCTGCTGTTCTGCCTCTTTGCATAGAGCTCTACCAGATCGTCCGCAATTTCCTCAACTGCAGTCCTTACCTTATTCTTCGTGCGCTTCCAGTCGCCGGTTCCAAGCTTGTTGAGCTTCGGCTTTCTCGCCTTCCCATCGGCTCCGGCATCGCCGCTCGCGTACTTCTGTATTACATTGAGGCCTGTCGCAAGCACGTAGAGATTGCCGCCGTCAGCATAGCTGATCTTGATGTAATCCCTGACCACCTTGTCGGTCTCAATCTTCTCTATTCCCTTGTAAATTCCAAGTCCATGATCCTCGTGAACCACATAGTCGCCCACCGTCAGATCCGAGAAGCCTGAAATCTTCTCGCCGCTGTACTTCGACTTGGAATGCTTTCTCTTTTTCTTCTTATGCTCCGTGAAAATATCGCTCTCTGAAATCACCGCGAATTTCAGGTCGGTGTATTCAAACCCCTTGAGGATTCTGCCGTAATAGGTCATAATCTCCCCGGGCTGGAGCTCGCGCATCGGATTCTCGCTGTAAAAAGCGGTAACGCTCTGGTCGCGAAGATCCTCGACAATTCTCTTGGCTCTCGTTCGGGATCCCGAGAGGATAAGCACCCGGTAACCATTTTTCACAAAGCCCTTGAGGTCGTGTACCAGCGATTCGAAGCTGTTGTTGTAGGGCGCAATACTCCTTGCGTGCACCTCGGTGCTGATGTCGGGCTCAAACTCGTTTAGCCCCTTGGGAGCTGCGAGCGCCGAGAGCATTATGCGTCTCGTGCTCTTCATCCTCGCAATGCACTCGTCCTTCGAGTACAGAAGGTCCATCTGAGACGGCAGCGCATAGCCATTCTCTGACCTGTGGATCATGCTCTCCCTGAATTCGTTCTCCACCGCCGATGCGTGCTCAAGCACATGGAGCGGCTCATCTATGAAAACACAGGATTTTCCTGCAGGGAAAAGCTCCAGGAAGGTCACGGTCTCATCGTAAAAATATCTTATATAGCTCTCGAGATTCACCTCGAGTTCAAGCTCTGTCAGTTCTTCCTTAAGTTCCTCGAAGGAAGTCTTTATGCGGTGCGCCGCCTCGGTCTTAAACTCTTCGCGAAGCTTTTCATAGACGAGCTTCGTCTCGGTCTCCATCTTTTTAAGACCCTTCGTCTTCTCATCATCCGTCAGGATAATCTCGGCCGCAGGATAAATCTCAATCGATTCGAGCTTGTCTATCGACCTCTGTGTCATAATGTCGAAGCTTCGGATGTTCTCGACTTCGTCGCCCCAGAGCTCGATTCTGTAGGGATTCTCTTCTGTCAGATCGAACACGTCGATGATATCGCCCCTTACGGAAAATTCGCCCGGAGCTCCCACCTGATAGACGCGGTTGTATCCGATCCTTGTGAGGATCTTCGCAACCTCGCGCTCATTGACGGGTTTTCTCTTATCTATTTTCAGAATGTTATTTTTAATTATGTCTATGGGAATCTGCGGCGTCATCAGACTTGAGAAGGTTGTGACCACAGTAACGGGACGCCCTTCGATGAGGCGCCTCAAACATTTTATCCTCTCCCTTACGATTTCATTGGAGTGGACATCTGCCTGGTAGAATATCAGATCCTTTGCGGGATAAACAGTGACGTTTCGGTCGTAAAATCTGTAGTCCTCACAGATTTCCTTAACCCGAAGGTCGCTGTAGGTCACAATTATCCTGTACTTGAAATCCTGCGCAAGTCCGCTAATGAAATGGAGTTTCTGAGAATCCATACAGCCGGAGACCTCCGCGCAGGCAAAAGGCTTTTCCAGGTACTTATTTAGTTTGATAAATGCCTCCAGTTCTGAAAGAGGCGCTTCGATTGCTCGCATTTTTACCTCATTCCGGTTTGTATCCGTTCCACTTGTTCATGGCGGAGTTGACGCCATCTTCCATGATAACTCGAACGGCGTCGGCTGCGTGGTCCATCGCTTCCATAACAAGAGCTGTGTCCTCGTCGTCGAAGTGTCCGAGAACCCAGTCTGCAAGGTCTATGCGGGGCGGCTTCTTGCCAACTCCGACTCTGACTCGTGCGAACTCGTCGTGGCCAAGCTGCGCGATTATATTCTTAAGACCGTTGTGGCCACCGGCGCTTCCGCTGGGACGAACTCTGATTCGACCGGGATCAAGATCGATATCGTCGGAGAGCACGATGAGCTCAGTCTTCGTATCAATCTTGAAGTAGTCCGCGACGGGCCTTATGGATTCTCCGCTGAGATTCATGTAGGTCAGCGGCTTTAGGAGAATTACCTTTTCGGAGCCGATCCTGCCCTTTCCATACATACCCTTGAACTTCATCTCGGTCAGGTCTATATCATATTTTTCTGATAAAACATCTATTACGCCAAAGCCAACGTTGTGGCGGGTGGCGTTGTATTTTCGCTCGGGGTTTCCGAGGCCTGCGATTAAGTACATATGAGTCCCCTCTTCCGGCGCTTCGCGCCACCTTGTCTACGCTCCGCTTCGGTCCGCGCTGGACCGACGTCCCCCGGACGTCGAGCGCCCCCAGGGGGAAGGCTTTATTTTAATTAAATAGGGAGCAACGAATTCGTCGCTCCCCATATATTAGCACAATTATTCTTTTTGTAGTATAAAAACCCGCTTAGAAAAGACTTCCCACTCCTGTAGGTGCGGCTTCGGTCTCAACCGGTCTTGAGTCGATCACTTCGTCTGAAGCCTCGTCGTAAGCCTTCAGAATGGTATCCTGAAGCAGCCTTCTCGTATCTGAATTAATCGGATGAGCGATGTCACGATACTCTCCATCGACTGACTTTTTGCTGGGCATTGCGATAAACAAACCCTTGTCGCCCTCGATCACCTTGATGTCATGAACAACGAACTCATTGTCAATGGTGATTGAAACGATGGCACGCATTTTACCCTGCTTTGCAACTTTTCTAACACGAACATCTGTAATATTCATCCTGCTTTGTCCCCCTTTTAGAAATGTAAAAAATGAATACTTAGATTACATACCTCTCATTGTTTTCTACTACTATTTTTATACCGTTCTCTCCCTTGTAATAGGAGTTCGCCTGGATGGTTCCATGGCTCTCGACGATACAATTCTCAATGTGCGTGTTATCTCCGATGTAAACATCATTCAGAATAATCGAATTCTTGATGTAGCAGTTATTTCCGATGAATGCACCCTTGAAAATAACCGAATCCTCAACCATTCCGTTTACGATACAACCGCTGGAGATAAGACTGTTGGCAACCTTGACGCCCACGTTGTACTTTGCGGGAGGAAGGTCCACAACCTTTGTGTAAACACCCGGGTACTCGTTGAAGAAATAATTTCTAACTTCAGGCTTCAGGAAATCCATGTTGGTTCTGAAGTAATCCTCAACGGAAGCGATGTTGTTCCAATAGGACTTAAGCTTGTAACCGTAGATTCTCTTCATATCCTTGTATCGAACCAGGATATCCCTAACGAAATCGAATCTCTCCTCGGTCTGAGCTTTTTCTATGAGCTCTATGAGCTGACGTCTTCTGATGACGTATATACCGCAGGAAATCGTGTTGGATCTCGCCACTACCGGCTTCTCCTCGAACTCCTCGATACGGCTCTCCTCATTCATACGAATGGTTCCGAATCTCTCGGTATCGATGTCTGCCGGCACATCCTTGCATACAACAGTGATGTCAGCCTGCTTATCGATGTGGTACTCAAGGAGCTTGTTGTAATCCATCTTGTACACGCAGTCACCGGAGGTGATAACCACATAGGGTTCATGACAGCTCTTTAAAAAGCTGAGGTTCTGCGCAATGGCATCCGCCGTTCCTCTGTACCAGAGATTTCCGTTTGCCTTGGCTGCGGGAGTGAATACGTAAAGACCTCCCTGCTTACGTCCGAAGTCCCACCACTTCGATGAAGACAGGTGTGTGTTAAGGCTTCCTGCATTGTACTGCGTGAAAACCGCCACCGTCTGAATGTGGGAGTTCGTCATATTACTAAGTGCAAAATCTATGCTTCTGTAAAATCCGGCCACTGGCATAGCACAAACTGCTCTGTTCTTAGAAAGCTCGTGCATGCGGTTACTTCCACCACCGGCAAGAATAATTCCAATCGCTCTCACTACCTATCACCTGCCTTATCCAATGTTCTTCCGCTATCCAAACTTCCGTCAGGATAGTCCTTTTCGGTAGTTACTCCGGAGATCATCGTGTTCTTTCCTACGGATACACCGCTGGGAACCACTGACTTCTCTCCGATTGTTACGATTCCGTCTCTGTAAATTCCGGGCTTGGTCTCGTTCTGAACTTCATCACCCTCACCGAGTCTTACGTTGTTACCAATATCAACATGCTCGGCAATTACAGCCTTCTCAATATTACAATTTTCACCGATGACGGTTCCGTTCATAATGATGGAATGGCTTACAATCGTGCCTCTTCCAATCTTAACTCCGCATCCTATTACGGAGTTGTGTACCTCTCCGTAGATCTCCGATCCCTCGCCGATGATACTTCTTGAGGTAGAACTCTCGGGGCCAAGGTACTGCGGAGGCTGAACATCGTTTCTGGTGTATATCTTCCAATACTCCTCGTAGAGGTTGAACTCCGGAACGATGTCGATGAGTTCCATGTTGGCCTCCCAGTATGATGTAAGAGTTCCTACATCCTTCCAGTAGCCGTCGAATTCATATGCGTAAAGGGACTGACCCTTCTCCTTACAATAAGGAATGATGTGCTTACCAAAATCCAGGCCGGGCTGATCCTGATTGGTAATAAGCGCTTCCTTCAGCGACTCCCATGAGAAAATATAGATACCCATAGAAGCAAGGTTTGATCTGGGCTTCTCGGGTTTCTCCTCAAAGTCCACAATTTTCCTGTCCTCATCGGTAATCATAATACCGAATCTGCTGGCCTCCTCGATCGGCACAGGCATAACCGCGATAGTAACATCTGCGCCGTTAGCCTTATGAAAATCGAGCATTGTCTCATAATCCATCTTATAGATATGATCTCCCGAAAGAATGAGAACATAATCCGGATGGTAATTCTCCATATACTCAAGGTTCTGGAAAATAGCATTCGCAGTACCTGTATACCACTCACTGTTCGCACTCTTCTCGTACGGAGGCAGAATGGTAACGCCACCGATATTACGGTCAAGATCCCACGGAATACCGATTCCGATATGCGAATTAAGACGCAGCGGTCTGTACTGTGTAAGTACGCCCACTGTATCTACACCTGAATTAATGCAATTACTGAGTGGAAAATCAATGATGCGGTATTTACCGCCAAATGAAACTGCCGGTTTCGCCATCTTGGATGTAAGTACACCAAGTCGGCTGCCCTGTCCGCCTGCCAGTAGCATGGCAATCATCTCTTTTTTTATCATGTTAAGACCTCGTTGTCATAAAAAATGTAGAATTTCCTATGAAGTAATATAGTTCCCGCGGTCTATGATCGTGGCTTTTCTATGCCCCCACATAAACCACCATTTAAAGTATATCACACTAATTATTTAAAGGGAACGAGTTTACAAAAATCCTGGCGAGTTTTTCACAAGATTTGGGAGGTATTTCGGGGGAAGGATTTTGACACTTGTACATATTAGATGTATTTTTATAGAAAAGAGGAATCCCCTCATCCGGCGCGCAGCGCCGGATGAGGGGAAATACGAAAGGACGCATATGTATCAGATAAGCTTTGATAACCCAATAAACGTATATTTCATCGGCATCGGCGGCATCTCAATGAGCGGCCTCGCCATGGTACTTGCCGACAGAGGTTTCAAGGTCAGCGGCTCAGACAGAGCCGAGTCTGACGTAACAGAGAATCTCAAGAAGGCCGGAATTAAAGTCTACATCGGACAAAAGGCAGATAACCTCACCGCAGGCGATAAGCCTGAGCTCGTGGTTTACACAGCTGCCATTCATCCCGATAATCCCGAGTTTGCAAAGTCAAAGGAGCTTGAAATCCCGATGCTGACAAGAGCTGAGCTTCTCGGTCAGATAATGAAGCACTACTACCTTCCTATTAATGTTGCGGGAACCCATGGTAAGACCACCACAACCGCGATGGTCTCCAAGATACTTCTTGAGAATAACATGGATCCCACCATTTCAATCGGAGGAAATTTAAAGGACATTGGCGGCAACATCAGAATCGGTGCTTCAAAATACTTCGTAACCGAGGCCTGCGAATACACCAACAGCTTCCTCAGCTTTTTCCCGGGAGTTGGAATTATTCTGAACGTGGATGCGGATCACCTCGACTTCTTCAAGGACCTTGATGACATCAGGAACTCCTTCCACAAGTTTGCAGAGCTCATCCCCGAGGACGGAACTCTTGTTATAAACGGAGAGATCCCGAATCTGTCAGAACTTACAGACGGCTTAAAGTGTGGCATAAAAACCTACGGTTTTACCGATGAATTCGACTACTATCCTACAGATATAACCTACGATGATTTCGGCAACGCTTCTTTCACTATTAATAGAAGAGACGGATCATCCTTCGGTGTAAGTCTCAAGGTTCCCGGAAAGCACAACGTAGGTAACGCCCTCGCTGCTGCTGCTGCAGCCGACGTTTTTGATGTTCCCGAGGCAGAGATCGCCGCTGGTCTTACATCCTTTACAGGAACCGGAAGGCGCTTCGAATACAGAGGATGTGTGGACGGTCTCACCATCATCGACGACTATGCTCATCATCCGACAGAGATAGCTGCGACACTCAGTGCTGCAAAAAATTATCCGCACAAAACTCTCTGGGTAGTTTTCCAGCCTCACACCTTTACACGGACAAAGGCGCTGATGGACGAGTTTGCAAATGCCCTTCTGCCTGCGGATAAGCTCATCATCGCTGACATCTACGCAGCCAGAGAGACCGACAATCTGGGCATCAGCTCCAGAACCCTGAAGGAGAAAATCGAATCCCTCGGACATGAATGTTTCTATTTTCCGTCCTTTGATGAGATAGAAAAATTTCTTCTACAAAATTGCACGAAGGATGACATGTTGATAACCATGGGGGCAGGGAATGTGGTAGATATCGCCAATGACCTTTTGGGTCTTTGATTTTCCACTCTATCCACTTACACCTTATACAATTTAATCGAAATACCATGTGGATAACATCCGCTGACATCATCTGGTCGCCGCCTCTTGATTCAGCGGATTTTTATAAAAAATTTATAAAATAATCCACGTTATCCACAATGTCCACAAGGGTTCGAAAATGTTTAAGCTCAGTCCCCACCTGACATTTCTTCGTCACTTTTCCCATTTGCAGCCGGTCCTCTTCGGTGTATAATTCAAAACGAATTAAGAGAAAAAATATGAAAAAAGTGGGTGAAACAACACATGATGGGGCGAGTAACTATCAATCAAAATTCTATGATGTCAACGACATCACTTTCCAACATTTTTATAGATGAATATCTTGCGGATGCTAACGATGCTCAGATAAAGGTCTATCTTTATCTGCTTCGTATGATGTGCTCAGGCATGGCTACAAGTGTTTGTGACCTTGCCGATAAATTTAACTACACTGAGAAGGATGTTCAGCGAGCCCTCAGGTATTGGGAGGAGCTGGGGCTTATATCCCTCGAGCTCGACGGTTCAGGCATGCTCGTTGGGATTCATATGCAGGACATTTTTCCCAAAAAAGCTGCAAAGATCACAGGTCTGCATTCTGTACGCACACCTGAGCACGAAGCACCATCAAGATATTCTGTAGTGAAAAAAACACCGGAGAAAAAAGCACCTCATAAGGACAATCCTCAGATGCTTTTCGTAGCTGAACAGTATTTTGGAAGAACACTCAACAGTAGCGAAGTCAAGACAATCTACTATATTCAGGATACCCTTGAATTCTCCGAGGACCTTCTTGACTACCTACTTCAGCACTGCGTAGGCAAAGGGAAGACAGATTTCGACTATGTACGCAAGGTAGCTATGGCTTGGCATGAAAAAGGCATCACATCTCCCGAGCAGGCAGCTCTCGAGGTCACAGCCACCAGAACCGCGTATCAGATAATGAAGGAGCTCGGAATGCAGAACGCTCCGACTCCGACAGAGCTTCAGTACTTCGACAGATGGCAGGCTGAATACGGCTTTTCCCTCACCATCATCACAGAGGCTTGCAGACGCACCGTGCTTCAGACACAGGTTAAGCGCGTTCAGTACTGCGACGGCATCCTGAAGAGCTGGTTCAAGGCAGGAGTTAAGGCACTCTCCGATGTAAAGGCACTCGACGGAGCCTTCGGAAAAGAGACAGCCCGCAAAGAGAGCTCCCGCAAGGCAGAAGCCGTAAAAACCAATAACCGTTTTCATCAATTCAAACAAAATGATTATGATCTATCCAGTCTTGAGAATCAGTTACTTGATAATTAATCAGGAAGGTAGGGCAGAATTATGGCATTAACAAATACTCAGTACGACGAAATAATGCACGATTATGAGACGCTTCGCACCATCAAGCGCCGCGAGCTCACCAAGCGCATCAAGTACGTAGAGCAGCATGTTCCCGGATACCTTGTACTCGAGCAGGAAACAGGCAAGAGAAGCGCCGCCTTCGGCCGCAGACTTTTAAATGGCGAGAAACTGGACAGATCCGAGCTCCACAGACAGCTCGTTGAAGTCTCCGAGCAGAAAAAGAGCCTTCTTCGCGAGGCCAATCTGCCCGTAGATTACCTTGAGATGCAGTATGAGTGTCCCCTTTGCAAGGACACAGGCTATGTTGGCAGTGAAAAATGCTCCTGTTTTAAGCAGAGAGTTATAGAGCGTCTCTATGCCCAGTCGAATATCAACAGACTCGCTGAGGACGCCAATTTTGACCTCATGTCCGAGGAATATTACACGGGCGAGGACCTGGATCACTTCCGCGGAGCTGTTAAAACTTCCAAAGAATTTATTAAGAATTTTGAAACTTTATACCCAAATCTGCTCTTTTATGGTACAGTTGGTACTGGTAAATCGTTCCTTTCAATTTGTATAGCCAAGGAGATACTGGATATGGGGCATTCCGTGCTGTATTTCAGCGCTGCTTCCCTGTTCTCGCTTTTGCAGACCAACTCCTTCGATTTCAAGAAATCGGATGAGCTGCGCACACTCCTGGATGACTTGTACAACACAGAGCTGCTCATAATCGATGATCTCGGAACCGAGCATGTTACCAATAACTCGATTCCGCAGCTTTTCACTTGTATTAATGAGAGACTTATCAGGAACAGATCTACCATTATCACTACTAATTTTTCATTGGACGATATCAAGTCCATGTATTCTGAGCGTGTATCTTCGAGAATTGCGAGCACGTATCATCTGTGCAAGCTTACAGGCAGGGATATACGCATCATGAAAAAGGTCCAGAACAGAAAGTGAGGAATTTTGGCAATGCCAAGACGTGAAGAAAAACGTAACCTTGAAACAATCCCCGTTGGTTCTCTGGGAATTATCCCACTCAAGGGGTGCAAGACACTGGGGGAGAAGGTTGACTACTATCTTGTGAAGTGGCGCCAGGAGCGCGAGAACGAGCACAAGGGCAGCCTTGCATTTACAGGTTATGAGCGCCCGTCCTATCTTCTTAAGGCCGAGGTTCCGAGATTCGGAAGCGGCGAGGCCAAGGGTGTTATCAAGCAGTCAGTCAGAGGTGATGACCTCTACATCATGGTCGATGTATGTAACCATTCATTAACTTATTCACTTTTTGGAAAAGAAAATCATATGTCTCCTGACGATCACTATCAGGATCTCAAGAGAATTATCGCAGCCGTAGGCGGTAAAGCGAGAAGAATCACAGTTATCATGCCTTTCCTCTACGAGAGCCGCCAGCATAAGCGCTCCTCAAGAGAATCTCTTGACTGCGCAATCGCTCTTCAGGAGCTTGTGAGCATGGGTGTTGATAACATAATCACCTTCGACGCTCACGATCCCAGAGTACAGAACGCAATCCCGCTCAACGGATTCGAGACAGTTCGTACCACTTATCAGTTTATTAAAGCACTTTTGAGAAATATCAAGGATCTCAAGATTGATTCAGATCACATGATGGTCATCTCCCCCGATGAGGGTGGAATGGGCCGTGCAATCTATCTTGCAAGTGTTATGGGTCTCGATGTCGGAATGTTCTACAAGCGCCGTGACTACACTCAGGTTGTGGACGGACGTAACCCCATCGTATCACACGAGTTCCTCGGCACCTCCGTTGAGGGCAAGGATGTTATCATTGTAGATGACATGATTTCCTCAGGTGAGAGCCTCATCGATGTAGCCAAAGCCCTTAAGCAGAGAAAAGCAGCTCACATCTACGCTTTCTCAACCTTCGGCCTCTTCACCAGCGGTCTTGAGAGATTCGACGAAGCCTACAACGAAGGCCTCATCGACAGAATCCTCACCACCAACCTGATCTACCAGACTCCCGAGCTTCTCTCTAGAGAATGGTACATCAGCTGCGATATGAGTAAGTACATTGCTTACCTCATCGACACACTCAACCACGACGCATCCATCAGCGACCTGCTTAACCCGGTTGAGAGAATAAATAGTATTATTGCCAGATATAATAATGGCGAATTAGATAATTAAAAAGGAAGGCCTGCGAGCGTTGCTCGCAGGCCTTTGAATTTAAAGCCTTCCCCCTCCGGGGGAAGGGAAGAATACTGCCTTCCCCTTGGGGGGGAAGGCTTTTATTAATTCTCTACCCCCGGTAAGTAGGTGACGAAGTGATTTCCGTTGTTCTCAAACAAGTTGTTGGAGTCTTCTCTTCCGAACTTGTAGACTCTTCCGGTGGTGGGTTCCATGAGAACCGTGTTCATCTCATTGAAGCCGATGATAAGGAGGCTGCTGCCGTCGTTTAAGGTTGCCATGACGGGGATGTCCTGATTTACATAATAGAGCATCGCTTCCATCTTGCAGCCATCGAGTTCGAGAACCTTGGCATTCACGAGACTTTCACTCAAAATATCAACAACAGTTTTGCCCTGTTCCAGCATAGAATCAACGTTAACATTGATTCCTCTGTGCTGGAGGATCATATCAAGGCAGACACTCGTTGAATTCTCGGCGGTCATATTCTCTCTGGTCTCAGCCAGATTGGTTATATACATAATCTGGTTCGAAGTCAGCAGATTACCTCTAACCCATACATACTGGTTGATGTCGTTTACTACAACTCCGGCAGCGTCATAGGCATCATTAACCGCTTCGGCAGGGTTGTCATAGATGCTCTTCAAACCATTCAGGCCGTAGACAAAATAGTAGGGATTATCATCCATGCTCCTGTCAGAGTCTATCTGCACATCACGGCTTCCCTCAAACAGCGTCATATTGGGAGTCTGCAGAATAAGCGACTTCTTCTTAACATTACTCTTGACGTTTATCTGCGTGATATTCTTGTAATTCTCGGTTGCAGCAACAGATATGAAATTACTTCCAACCTCTTTTTTCAGAGTGCTCATGATCTGGTCGTCTATGAGCTCGTCGTATAACTGGCTGCCCTCGTTCCACTGTGCACGGGAAAGCCTTATGACATTATCCTCAATCCTGACACCGGTCACAACGCCCTGGTCGGGGCTGTAATTTTCCAGAATATTACCATCGCTGTCTACGATATGAATGCTGTGCATTCCATATACCGTACTTCCCATGCGGTCACTGTGCACATCATATTCATGCGCCATACCATACACGAGATCCTCACCCATAAAACCAAGAACCTTCACAAAATCACCGCTCTCAGCTTCAATATCGGAAGTAACCTGGGTGCTGAGATTCATGATCTGCACCGTCTTTTTATCCTCTGAATGCCATGCAATAATACTTCCCGATTCAGAAATGCAGTATCTGTCCTCAGACAGATTTTCAATGAGCTTCTTCTGACTTCTGGAATCCAGGTCGATCATATACACATCGCCATCAAGCTTTATGAAAAGAGCACCGCTTGTACTTATATAGAGCACCTTCTCAGAATAGGACCTTATGATATCCTGATGAAGTTTGGATGAGATAAACGCCATCTCCTCTATGGTATTTAGCTGTGAATCGTACTTATAAACAGCATTACCAACATAGCCCTCATGATCTCCGCGGTTCATATAGCCAGAAACCACAAATTCCACATTTCCGGCCTCATCCACGCTCAGAATATGAATCGTATTGCCCATAAAGGTCGCGCGGTCATCAGTATATTCATCATTGTAAAAACCGAATACCAGCGCGATTTTGTTACCCGTGCCGTTGTAAACGTAGAGCCTATCCTCACTTACAAAAGCGAAAACACCGCCGCCATCGCTCTCCTTCACGGTAACGTTCGGATCGGTGATCCACAAGCTGATAACATTGTCCGTAATATCCGAAGTGTCCGCATTGAACACATAATTCATCGTTCTGTCAAAATTGAGGAGGTAAATTCTATCCGAAGTATATCTGATTCTGTAAGCCTCTTCTACGTTATAGAGCTTCTCCGTGCCGTCCTCGATTTTCTGAGTAACCTGATAATCCAGAACAATTATGGAAGTCTGGGGATGCACATCCCTCACAAAAACCTTGGGATCTGTACGTGCTACAATGTTAAGACCACCCCAAGTCACCTGCTCGTAGCTACTGTTGATCGTCACATGGCTAAAGGAAGTATTGTCCCCATCCGCATTTGACTCCAGATACTTTGCCAGTTCCTCCGAATGCTCCGCATTATTAAAAGTCATATTCGAGAAATTCAGCGCAAAATCAACGATTTCTCTGGTATGATAAGCGTTATCCTCTTCGGTCCAGATAACCCTCTCATAATATCTTGCAGTTTTGCCGTTTACATTTGCCAGAATAACAAGTATGTACTCTTTTCCCGGATCAATTAGATCCTTCATCTGGAATTTTCCCTTGATAATATCCCCGTCCTGCGAGTAATCGGTGATATCCGAGTTCTCAACCAGGCTGTTGCCCGAGACCTGTCTGACCTCAAATTTCAAATCAGAGATGCTCTCACCATAGGTGTTCATCTGAAAAGAAATCGTTCTCTGCGCATCGGTAGGCATAATCTCCCCGTGCATGTGCGCAACATCCATCTCCTGCGCATAGCCGTGGAGCATATTTATCTGTTTTCCGCCCGATTCAAAGGTCACTGTGGGAAAAGTGGGCGCACCCATCCTGGCAGTCATATCAACTGTCTCAACATTGGTGAAATGCCCAATAAGAAGAAGTGAAACAATAAAAACAACGATTGTATATATAATCTTGATGATTGTTTTTTTCATTATAAATCCTTATGCCTTAATTCCATTGACTTCTTACACTCATCGCGGTAATATTTTTCTAACTTAAAAACGTCAGATAAAAAGCGCAAGTGCGCAGATAGGGGGAATCATGAGTTACCCTGTTCTATATCGTAAACGTATTATTCCGAATGAATGCATTCTGCTAAAGGATGACCGTATCCTGCAATGTGATGATAACACCATTGTCACAGAGTGGGAAGCGATACACCCACGGTCCGATTTGTCACACGGCTATTCCTGTTATTATTTGAAACGCGGTTATAAGATCAGCAAATTCTATCGTGCTGACTCCAGTCTCATGTACTGGTACTGCGATATAGTCGAATATCAGCAGGGTCCCGAGGAAAATTCCATCGTAACCCTGGATCTTCTCGCCGACGTAGTCATCTACCCCGACGGCAAAATCCGCATCCTCGACCTGGATGAACTGGCTGAGGCCTTCGAGCAGAAGCTTATTGATGAAAAACAGCTCAAGACCGCGCTTCATTCATTGGGGAATCTGATGGATGCGATTTATGAAAATAGTATCTCGACGCTTGAGGCGCCGATAATTAAGGCGTTACGTTAATAGAACACATGCCCGCCGATATTGATTCCGGTAAGCCCCGGAATCGGTGTTCTGAAATAAACGCAGTTTCCTACGTTCGTTGCGCCGCTCATAGCGGCATCTGCTGCCTGATAGCAGGCCTCGTTTGCATCTCCGTTTGCAAGCGCAAGCGCGAGTCTTCCGCTACCCACGGGTGAAAACTGTGCATTCTGGTAAATAACACCTACAACAGTATCCGGATAAACAGAGCTAAGCACTCTGTTGATAACAACCGCTCCAACGGCGACTTTTCCCTCGTAGGGTTCTCCACCCGCTTCGCAATATATCAGATTTGCCAGAAGATATCTGTCTCCTTCCGCAAACTGAACATCCGAAATATTTCTCCACTTTGACTTAGCCGCCAATTTTGACAAACGAATTTCCTCAGCGAGCTTCGCCTCAAGAGCCTTTACATCGGCATTCTGCTCAGCTACCTGATTTTCATACTCCTTCGCCTTGCTCTCGATATTCTTGGCCTCTTCCTCTGCGGTCGATATATTCTTCTTGTATTCACTTATGCTGCCACTGGTCTTGCTGACAAGCCCCGATACGCGGCTCTGCTCAGCCTCAACTTCAACCTTACACTGATCGAGCTCAGTCTTCTCTGACTGAAGAGTCTTCTCTTTCTCATCGATCTGCGCACAGGTCTGCTTGTACTGATCAAGCATCTTCCTATCGTAGGAAGAAAGAGACGCAACATAACTGCTATGATTAAGAAAATCCGCAAAGCTGCCCACATCCGTCAGCATATCCATGAGCATGAAGCTCTCCTTTTCATAGATAAACTGCACACGCTTCTTCATCGCTGCGTACTGGGCATCCTTAGTGCTGATTGCGGCCTCAAGCTCAGCCTGGGTCGTGTTGATCTCATCGGTCTTGGCATCGATCTGATTTTCAAGATCCGAAAGATTGTTGCTAACCTCCGTAAGCTGACTGTTCAGGTCGTCGAGCTTATTCTCAAGAACGCTCTTTTCCTGATGCAGATTGGAAATATCTTCCTTCTTGTCATCGAGCTGATCCTGAGTCTCACTCAGCTGTCCCTTGGTCTCATTGAGTTTGTCCTTTGCGTCCTGCAAAGCTTTCTTAGTCTCCTCGGTCGCCTTAACTGTAGTTCCCGCACTCCCCCAATTTATGCACAGAACTATCGCCATTGTTACTGCGACGAGCCGCATGACTCTACCCCAATAACTTTTCACTGGTTTTCCTCTGATTATATTTCTATGTGTATGTTCTTACCTGACCTGCTATAAGGATAATACTTCACTCCCGCCGCATCGAACATCTTCTTGGATGCTCTTGTTGCAGCTGAGGTGCTGTATTTATCGCTGTCATACACGACAGTCCTTATGCCGGCCTGAATTATCGCCTTTGCGCATTCATTACAGGGAAAAAGAGATACATAAAGCTTAGCCCCTTCAAGGCTGCCGCCTCTGTAATTTAAGATGGCATTGAGCTCACTATGGGTTACGAAGGGATATTTTGTGGCAAGCTCATCCTCGCCGTCCCTTTCCCACGGAAAATCATCATCATCACAGCCAATCGGGAAACCGTTGTAGCCCATGGATAAAATCTTATTATCCTCGCTGACAATACAAGTTCCCACCTGCGTGTTGGGATCCTTGGAGCGCATAGCTGCAAGCTTTGCAACGCCCATGAAATACTCGTCCCAGGAAATGTAATCTTCTCGTTTCATACTCTTCCTCCTTTCCCCTCATCCGGCGCTTCGCGCCACCTTCCCCCATTGGGGGAAGGTGGCTGCGTAGCAGCCGGATGAGGGGTTCCTCGCCGGATGAGGGGATTTACGCCTCCGCGTCCGTGATCTCCCCAATTCTTCTCACATGCTTCTCAAGTCCTGAAAACTCTGTGTCCAGGAATGTATCCACAATATCAATTGCCATATCGGGGCCGATAAGCGCGCCGCCCATGGCAAGTACATTCGCATCGTTGTGCTCACGGGTGAGCCTCGCTGAATGAGGCTCTGAGCAAAGAGCGCATCTGATGCCCTTTACCTTGTTGGCGATAATTGAGATACCGATACCTGTTGTGCAGATAACGATTCCCTTCTCACACTCGCCGCTTGCAACAGCCTCTGCTGCCGCCTTTCCGAAAATCGGATAATCACAGGAGTTCTTATCATAGGTACCAAAATCCTTGTACTCTATGCCCCTCTCCTTAAGATGCTCGATTACCACCTGCTTGATGTCAAATCCGCCGTGGTCACTTCCAAGTGCTATCATTTTTTCATTCTCCTCTTCTTTATTTTTTTGCCTTCCCCTTGGGGGGAAGGTGGCGCGTAGCGCCGGATGAGGGGCCAGCTTTACACCCTCACTACCTTATGTCCAGCTGCCTTCAGCAGTCTGTTCATTATTGCCTGTCCGAGTCCCGTATCATCAAAAGCCTCGGAATACATGCATTTTACATCCTCATCGTCGAACTGCCGCAGAATACTGAAAAGATTTCTTGCAATCTCTTCCTCGTCCTCTCGGCTTCCCGCGCATTTTACGACGTCGGCTCTGTATTTATCACGAGTCTCATCTGTTGCGATGACACCGGTTCGCTCTCCGTTTTTGCTGTGCTCCAAGATCTTCTCGTTAATGTATGCCGTAACCTTATCAGGTTCGCCTTCAACTATAGTAAGATCGCCTTTTGGCGCATAATGTCTGTACTTCATCCCGGGAGCCTTGGGCTTAACACCGCTGTCGGCACTGAGAATTGTCTTATCAATGCTAACATCCCCGAGAATATCGGAAAGCATCTTCTGCGTCACATATCCCGGGCGCAGAATCATGGGCGTATCCGAAGTTAAGTCTATTATAGTAGATTCCAGGCCGATTCCAACCTGTCCTCCGTCAATTATCATATCAACTCTGCCGTCTAAGTCCTCGATGCAGTACTTTGCTTCGGTGGGACTTGGTCTTCCCGAGAGATTTGCGCTAGGTGCCGCGATATATCCGCCCGACTGTCTGATCAGCTCAGCTGCGATTTTATTGCTGGGCATCCTTATCGCAACGGTTTCCAGACCTCCTGTCGTCTCATAGGGAACTACCTGCGATTTTTCCATTATCATAGTAAGGGGTCCCGGCCAAAGCACCTCAGCAAGCTTGTAAGCCGCCTCCGGAAGCTTTTTTACTATCTTCTCGATTGATTCCATGTCCGCAACGTGCACTATCAGCGGATTGTCTGAGGGCCTGCCCTTCGCGGAATATATCTTCATGGAAGACTTCGGATTAAGTGCATCTCCACCAAGACCGTAGACCGTCTCTGTTGGAAAAGCGACAAGACCGCCGTTTTTCAGGATTGTGCCGGCTCGCTGCAAGGCCGCAAGGGCGGCGGTGTCTATGTTATTTTCGTTAATTTGAATTAATTCAGTGTTCATGGTTTCCTTTGGTATATCTTTATTCCCCTCATCCGGCGCTTCGCGCCACCTGTCTACGCTCCGCTCCGGTCCGCGCTGGACCGACGTCCCCCGGACGTCGAGCGCCCCCAAGGGGACGGCTTATTTACTCATATACTCCGCAATTACATCCCAAACATCTGCGGTTTCGAACCCGAGGGCCCACTCCGCAACTCCGGCGATGCCGGCGCTCTGCATTACATTCAGCTTAGCCTCAAGGGATCTCGCATCCTCGTTCCATATCTGGTAGAAGTCGCCGTTTTCAGCGGTTGCTTCGCCGTAGTACTGGCATGTGTTCTCATCCCACTTAAGCTCAATTCCCTTTTCGGAAATCACATTTGCTACGCCGTCCATATGAAAAGCCTTACTTGAAAGCTCTCCGCCGCTGGTCGTCCACAATCTTGTATAGAAAGGCACGGAATTTACAAGCTTCTCTGCCGGAACCTGCTCGAGGGCTTTTTGGATACCGCTCTCAACATATCCGATGGATGCAACAGAGCCTGCCTCGGACGAACCGGAATAGTGCTCGTCATATCCCATTATAATTACGTAATCGCAGACAATTCCCTGCTCGGTAAGGTCATAGTGATCGTTAAAATCCATCGGCACATAGTCATCGACAGACAAAACAATCTGATTCTGGCGGCATGCCACCGACAGCTCTCTCAAAAACTCCAGATAAGAACGGCTATAGCTCTCATCGATAAGCTCGAAGTCCACATTTATTCCGTCAAAGCCAAACTCAGCCTGCTGCGCCATGAGGTTCGCAATAAGATTCGCTCTGGAAGCCGCATGTGAAACCACAGCCTCCGTATCACAGCCATTCGGATTATTGAAATTATCAACAGCCGCCCAGACCTGCACTCCTGCCGCATGCGCTGCAGTGACATAATCATGAGTTGCATAGCTCGAGATATTTCCTTCATTTCCATCAAGCGAAAACCAGGTGGGTGAAATGACGTTCAAGGATTTAGCCTGCGCAAGAATACCGGAAACCGTCTCATTTCCCTGGATGCCACCTATCGGATGGAATCCCATGTTAACTTTTGATCCAAGTGACATAGAAGTATACTCTCCAAGGGCAACTTTTCCCTCACCGTCGTCCACGCTCACTACTACGGGCGCAATATCCTTGATATGCTTGTTCTCTACATATCCGATATGACCGTTGGATGAGATGACTCTGGACCACTCCTCCATCTCCTCGATCACAGTAACCGTGCCGGCAGGAGCCTCGGTTACAACCTCACTCTTCCTACCGCCAAGCTTCCTGATAGCAATATCCTTCTTAAGGGTTCCGTTCTGGCTCTCCCCGGCAGCCGCCGTATAAATCCTGATTCTGGCAGGGCCTTCATCAGCGAAACTCTCATATTTCATGGAAGCGAATTTTTTCAGATAATCCACAGACACATAGAGCTTATCGCCCTCAAGCAGAGATGCCGGAAAGCCCAGATCCTCGCTGTCTCCCGCGGAAGAGGTGATGGTGTTCTCACCGACCGTGGCAGTATAAATCGCGTTCGGACCTGTATAAATCAGAATCCCGTCATCAGCGCCGTAGTAAAATCTGTTGCTTATGTCTGTCTGGACGAGGTCATAGTCCAGGTAATATCTATCATTGTAATATCCGGCCTTCTCCTCCATGAGCTTGTCATTTAGGATCAAAACAGCCTGTGTAGGGTCAGTAAGGCCATAGTATTCATTAAGGTCCACACGTTCCTTCGTATAGGAAAAACGCTCGAAGGCAAGCTGACCCGCATATATAAGTCCAAATAATATAATAAGAGCGATTATGAAAATCACCGGTTTAATCTTTTTCTTCATCTGTGACTCCTTCCAATCGCTTATTATACCATATTATGTAGTTTAATTGCCATTTTGCCGGCGGCTCTGTAATCCGCACCCCGCATACCAAATTTGACACATTTTATTTGTCTTAATTATGCGTGTCGTAACCGGTGGTGGGGCCTCCAGTTCAATATTTATCAACTAAAATTCGAATATCAAAGGTTAGATTCCAAAAGAAGGCTCAAAAGTTAGATGTAACATTAGTGATAGTTTCCTTAACCGCTTTTAAAAAATCTAATTGCTATTTCAAAAATTTTTTGATATGCGAAGTGGGATTACGAGCCGAGGCTATTGGCACTGGTGCCTCTTCTCGTATCACAATTCATTCCTATAGTAAAAATTCATTTCTATAGTTAAAACAATTCCTGCAAGTTAATACTTTGTTGTAAGTTTGTACTAATTAAAAAATAATTCACAGGGATTTCATTTCTTCCGATGATTCTCGGATGAACTTGTAAGACATTCCGTCAAGAACGACGGAACAATCGTAATATTCAAATGTTGTGTACCATGCCTCCTCTCCGATACGTACTCTCAGAGGCACCACGATTATGTAATATACACGACCAAAATCATATTGTCAACACCTAATTTCAATTTTATATTTTTTTATAATTCTAACCTATATATTAAATTACTAAACATGTCGATAGAAGTATTGACACATGCAGTTGTTTCCTATAACATTTAATAACTATATATACATATATAACAACCTTTTAGGTAATTGCGAAACTCGCTTTGCTCGTTCGCAATCTTGAATTTAGACAAGGAAAATTCATGCAGGGCATGAATCCTCTGAAATAAAATGTAAGCCGACAGTTTTAGGCGCACTTTAATAAGCATATGGCTTAATGAAGTTGGTAAGTCCTACGCGATTAGCGGTTTTACACTGCGGATATACTCATGATGTTTGATTTTGTCAGCTAGAACGACGGTGATGAGCTGAGTGATACCTGCAAGAATTAGATCAGCATGCAATGTTTTTTCATTTTGTGTGCGACGCCCTGCAAGACAGAGATTCTCTTTCATGTGATTGATATCTCTTTCAACGACGGTTCTGATTTTATAGGTGTTATCCCATTCTTCAGTACCGCGCAGTATCCCTGGATATGCACGTAGATTCTTTTCGGGATAGATATATATC